>JARKQW010000096.1 GCA_029974695.1 Syntrophobacteraceae bacterium
CCGGACGCGCTTGAGTCCTTGGGCGGCGGCGCGAAGGCCCTCTTCCACGGAAACTGCTTCCGGTGTTCCCGACTCGTTGCGCACGAAAGCCGTGGTGAGCCTTTCGGGAGAATTCATGAAGTCGAGGTTGAAGCGTCCCCTTTTGCACAAGGCTCCCGAGTTTGCCGGGGAGTTGAAATCCCCCAGGACCCGTACCACCTTCCCGTGGAAGGTGTCGTACTCGGCCCGGCACCCCGATGCGCACTGGAGGCACACGGTGGAACTCCTTCGATACTGCCAGGCCCGCACGGTTCCCCGCCCGGCGCGGAAGCCGATGGCGTCCACGGGGCAGAAATCGGCGCAATGACCGCAGGATTCACAGCCCGCCTCGTCCAGGGGCAGATCGAACGCCGTCGAGATCCGCTGTTCGAACCCCCGCCCCACCTTGGTCCAGATGTCGGCCCCCTCGACGTCGTGGCACGCCCGAATGCACCGGCGACACAGGATGCACTTGTTCATGTCAAGATGAAGAACGGGATTGGGGTCCGGATCCACGGGATGGCTCTGCCGCGCTCCCCGGAACACCGAGTCCTTCACCCGGTACCGGTGGGCCATGTCCTGGAGCTCGCATTCCCCCGTAGCGTAACAGGTCATGCAATCGTTGGGATGATTGGACAGGAGCAGCTCCATGATGGTCCGCCGCGCATCGAGGATCTTTTCGGAATCCGTCTCGATGACCATTCCGTTGCGCACGGGATACACACAGGCCGCCACCTGGCTGGACCAGCCTCCCCGGATCTCCTCGACCACGCAGATTCGACAGGCCTCCTCCAGGGGCAAGAAGGGATGGTAACACAGGGTTGGGACGTAAATCCCCGCCTTCTTGGCGGCCTGAAGAATGGTAGACCCCTGTTCGATTTCGACTTCCCGGCCATTGATCGTAAGCTTCACCGTCGCCATAGTACTTTTTCCCTTTAGATTGCTTTCGCCATGGTGGGATCGTAAGAAGCGGTTGCTCTCCTTTGGCCCCGTTACCTCTTCTTCGCCATGAGCCTCTGGCGAACAGCTTTTTTTCTCTGCAATTCCACCAACTCCCTGCACACCCCGGCCGGACACTCTTTGCCCTCGATATGCGCCAAGAATTCGTCCTCGAAATAGGTCAACGCGCTGAGCACCGGCCGACTGCTCGTGACCGCAAACTCGCAATGGGGAGTCTCCCGCATGGTGGCGCAGAGAATTCGAATCTGTTCCATGTCGGGGAGCGTGCCGTTTCCGGAAACCACCCGTTCCATGATTTCCTGCATTCGTTTCATTCCGATCCTGCAGGGTGCGCACTTGCCGCAGGAAAGGCCTTCGTCGAAATCCAGGAAGTACTTGGCCGTCTCCACCATGCAGACCCCTTCGTGAATCGCCGCGAGCATCCCGGTTTCTTTCTCGAAGAGGATGTCGCTCCGGTAGGCTCGATCCGGGTTGACGGAAAGGAAGGGAAAAAGGATCTTCCCGCCCAGAACGGTCTCTCGAACGATTTCCGGGACATCCTCGGGACGCACTCCCAGGTAAAAGAAACCCCGTTGGGGAAACCCGATGAAGGGTCCGGATTTGCAGGACCCGCCGCACCCGGTCTTGGCCCTGCCCACGGTCCGAGGGATTCGCCGCTCCTCGAGTTCCCGGACGAGGGACCGGCGTACGGATTCGCAGTCACACTCGCAGGGGCTCGCAGGGGAGCAAACGGTGATGCAGGGCTTGCGGTCGTCGGGATTGCAGAACCGATCGAGGTCCGTCTTCGGCTCCGACGGGGCGACGGAGGGTTCCTCCTTCTTCTGCACCCGGGGCAGCAGGGAGGAGGTCCTCTCTCGTATCACCCGCCCCAAATCTTTGAGACTATCCAACGAAGCTCTCATGCATTTCCTTTTCTTCGGATCTTCCCGGGCGGGCTTTTTCCGGAACCCGCGATTCGAGGCACCGGGTCCGGGGACGAATCCCCCCCGCCCTCCCCGGGGAAGCTAGAGCAGGCTGCGCGCCGCCGCCTCGGTCAAGGCGACGAACTGGTCCGGAAAGATTCCCAGGTATACCATCAAGATCACCAGCACGATGCTCAGGGCACGGGTCCAGGGATCCACACGGACCCCCGGGTACGGTTTCAAGGGTTCCAGGAGATAGGCCGCCTTGATGACAATGAGGTAGTAGTAGAGGGAAATGGTGGCATTGATCATGCCCACGATGACGAGCCACAGGTAGCCCTTTTCCAGGGCTGCGGCAAAGACCAGGAACTTTCCCGTAAATCCCACCGTGGGCGGAATCCCCGCCAGCCCGAAGAGCCCCATCATGAGGGTCATGGCCAGGAGGGGGGAACGCCGGTGCAGGCCCGCCAGTTCCTTGATCTGCAGGTTGTGGCCGTCATCGGCAACCTTGAGGATGACCATGAAGCATGCAAAGGTCATTACCAGGTACGCGACGGCGTAGTAGATGGCCGAGGCGTAGCCCCTCTGGGTCATGGAAAGGATCCCGATGAGCATGTACCCCGCATGGGCAATGCTCGAGTAGGCCAGAAGCCTCTTGATGTCCTTCTGAATGATGGCCACCAGGTTGCCGAAGGTCATGGAAACGACGGAAAGGCCGATGAGCAGGTAGACAAAACCGGGACTTTCCCCGCCGGAGAATCCTACGAATCGGATGACCATGGCGGCGGCGGCCATCTTCGAGGCCGTGGCGATGTAGGTGGTCACCTGGTTGGCTGCGCCCTGGTACACATCCGGGGCCCAGATGTGGAAGGGAAAGAGGGCCTGCTTGAAAAAGAAACCCGAGAGGGCCAGGACCAGCCCCACCACGGCTGCGGGTTCCCGGATGAGACCCGGCAGCACCTGGAGGATCTTGCCCACATAGGTGGTGTGGGTCACGCCGAAGAGCAGGCTGATGCCGAAGAGCATGAAGGCCGAAGCCGTCACCCCCACCATGAAGTACTTGATGCCCGTCTCGACGTATTCGTCCACCTGGCGCCGCATGGGTACGAGCAGGTACAGGGAATAGGAGGAAAGCTCGATGGATACGTAAATGGTGAGCAGTTCCACGGAACTGACCAGCATCATCATGGCCAGGGTGCAGACGGAAAGGAAGAAGTAGAACTCCGCGTGCTGCCTCTCCTCGATGCCGTTGAGCTCGCTGCAGGTGAAGATCACCCAGAACGTCCCCAGGGCCAGCAGGAATTTGAAGACCTGGCTGAAGAAATCCACCCGGTAGGCATCGAAAAAGAGCATGCCTTCGAGTTGGACGGACCCGAGAGTGACGACGACCCCCACGGCCGACAGGACCAGGGCCCAGCCAAACAGGCGTCTCGGTTCCCCTTTCCGGTGAATGGACCAACCGAAGAAGACCGCTGCCATGACCACGTAGTACAATTCAGGGATAAAGAGGACCCATTTCATCATCACGAATCATTCCCCCCCACTCGGCGCTCATAGACCGGCCACAAACGGGACCACGGCGCTCTGGATCACGTCCAGGAGCATCTTGGGAAACAGCCCGAAAAACAGGATAAACCCGATGAGAATGATGCGGGGCGTCATCAGGAACGGCGGCACATCCGGGATGTGCGCCCACCGCTCATTCTTTTCACCGTAGAAAGTCTTCTGGACCACCCGAAGCATGAACAGGGCTCCTACCACCAGGGCCAGAACGGCCAGGATTCCTCGGACGGGATAGGTCTTCACCGCAGAGACGAAGACCAGGAGCTCCGCCCAGAAGCTGGCCATGCAGGGAACGCCGACCCCGGCGAGGGCCGCCACGATAAAGAACGCCGATGCCATGGGCATGGTCTTGGACAGTCCCCCCAATTCCGGGATCATTTTGGTGTGGGTCTTGTCGTAGATGTATCCGACGGCGGAGAAGAAGAGAGCCGTCATGATGCCGTGGGCGAACATCTGGAAGACCGCGCCGTTGATTCCGTTCACCGTCATGGTGGACAGCCCCAGCCCCACCATTCCCATGTGGGAGACGCTCGAGTACCCGATGACGTACTTCAAATCCGTCTGGGCCAGTCCCACAAAGGCGCCGTAGACGATCCCCACGGTGGCGAGAACGGCCATGAAGTCCGCCCAATAGGCGAGGCCTTCCGGGCAGAGGGTCATGCCCAGGCGCAGGATTCCGTAGGCTCCCAGCTTCATGAGGACCCCCGCGTGGATCATGCTCACCGCCGTCGGGGCCGCCACGTGGCCCACGGGAGACCAGGTGTGGAACGGCCAGGCCGCGGCCAGGATTCCGAACCCCAGGTAGAGCATCACGAAGGCCGACTTCTGGACCCCGAGGGGGAACCCGATTCGCTGCAGTTCGAGAAGATCGAAGGTCTGGGCCCCTCCCTGGACCCATAGGTAGAGAATTCCCGGCAAGATCAGGGCGCTGCCGGCCAGCAGGTACAGGGTGAGCTTCATCCCTCCGTATTCTTTGCGGGTGCCTCCCCAGATGGCGATGAGGGGGTACATGGGAAACAGGGAGACGTCGTACCAGACGAAAATCCAGAAGAGGTCCATGGACATGAAGACCCCGTAGACCCCGGCAACGAGCAGGTACATGAAGGCAAAAAATTCCTTCACCCGAACTTCCAGCTCCCACATGGTCCACACGCCGGTGAACAGAACCACGGCCGTCAGGAGCAACATGGGAAGATTGATGCCGTCCACGGCATTGAAATAGTAGATCCCCAGGCTCTTGACCCACAGGAACCGCTCGACGAACTGGAACCCGCCCTTCTGCACGTCGTAGGCGTAGTAGAGCCAGAGGCACAAGACCAGGCCCACTCCCGCGAACAACAGGCTGACCTGCTTGACCAGCTTGGGTCGATCCTCGGGAATGAACAGGATGACCAGCAACCCGACAATCGTGGAAAGCAGGATTGTCGACAAGATGGGGAAAGGAGCCGTTTCCATTGGCGTCATAGGACATCCACCGATCCCAAAAGTTCTCAGTTATGCTTCTGCCGCACCCGGGGGCAGAACTCGATTCGCCTGCCCGCCGTCTTTCCCCGCCAGCCCCCGAGGACCGGGGACCCTGCGGGCACAAACCGTCCCTAGAGGAGGAAGAGCAAGACCACGATGCCCACAGCGGTGATCATCAGTAGAAGGTTGTACTGGAGCATTCCCGATTGGAGAAAGCTGAAGAGTCGCCCGCCTCCGACGGTCCCGGCGCAGATGCCGTCGATGGCCCCGTCGATCACCCGCCGGTCGTTGCGGGTAAAAAGGCTGGTGAAGCCGGCATACACCACCCGGTCCAGGAATTTCCGGAAGAAGTCGTCCATGTACCACCGTCGGCCGAAAAGTTCCCGGGTTCGCGGCAACCGGGCAAGGAAGCCTTCCCGGGAAGCTTTCTTCCGACCGAACTCCACCCAGGCCCAGGCAATCCCTGCGAGTGCCAACCCGACGGCGGCCGCCAGCAGCACGTAGTGACCCGCTCCGTGAGCCCCGTGTTCTCCTGCGGCGTCATGAGCGGCGGGAACCGCCCCGTGAGTCCCGGCTCCCATGAGAAAGCTCTCCAGGGACGACTGGCAGAACCCCAGGACCAGGGTGACTCCCGCCAGGATCATCACCGGCCAGGCCATGGTCCAAAAGATATGGCCGCGGTGTTCTTCCTCGTGGGGTTCGTGACCGTGAGAATTCGGCCCGTGGGAGGGGGGTTCGACGCCCCCTTTGGTGAAGAGCAGGAAGAAGATGAGCCGAAAGCTGTAGTAGGCCGTCATCAGGGCCCCCAGCAGGCCCGCCACGAGCCAAATTTTGTTGGGATGACCGGCCAGGACTCCCAGGATCGCTTCCTTGCTGAAAAAGCCCGCCATGGGGAAAACCCCGGACAGGGCCAGGGCCCCCACCGTCATGCAGACCATGGGACTCCCCCGTTTCCGGCCTCCCCGGCGGCCGATGATGCGCATGTCGTTGGTGTGGTATTCGTGGATGAAAATCCCGGAGCACAGGAACAGCAGGGCCTTAAACCCCGCGTGGGTGGTCAGGTGAAACACCCCGGCAAAGTAGCCCCCCGCACCCAGGGCCATGACCATGAACCCCAGTTGGCTCACGGTGGAATAGGCCCATACCTGTTTCAAGTCGTAGGTCGCCATGGCCATGGTGGACGCAAGAAGCATGGTGACGGTGCCGACGGCCAGCGCCACGCTCATGGCATCGGGGGAAACGGCAAAGAAGGGAAAGATCCTGCTGAACATGTACACGCCCGCCGCAACCATGGTGGCCGAATGGAGAAGGGCGCTCACGGGGGTCGGACCTTCCATGGCGTCGGGCAACCAGGTGATGAGGGGGAACTGGGCGCTCTTGCCGACGACGCCGCAAAAGATCAGGAAGGCGGCGATACTTGCCAGGTACGGAGAGATGGCGTTGGCCCGGGCCGCTTCGTTGATGTCGGTGATGCCCAGGTTTCCGTACCCGAGAAACAGGATGATGAGCCCCAGAAAGAAGCCCACGTCTCCCAGGCGGGTCATGACGAAGGCCTTCTTCCCAGCCTGAGAAGCGCTCCATTTCTCGTAGTAGAACCCGATGAGAAAATAGGAAGCCAGGCCCACCAGTTCCCAGAAAATAAACAGCTGAAGCATGCTGGGGGCCACCACCATGCTCATCATGGCCCAGGCAAACAGGGACTGAAACGCATAGTAACGGCTATAACCCGGGTCTCCGGCCATGTAGCCCACGGAGTACACCTGGACGAGGAAGCTGATGACGGCCACGATGGTGAGCATCAACAGGCTGAGGGGATCCAGCAGGTAGCCGTAAGGAACAACCAGGTTGTCGGCCGCAAGCCACGAAACCCGGTACTCGAGGGGGACCCGGGCATCCCACAGGGTGCGGAGCAGATACAGGGCGCACCCGAGGGAGACCGTCACCGCCGAGATGGAAATGGTGCACGACAGGCGGGGGTTCTTCCGGGTGAAAAGAAGGATGATTGCCATGGAAAAGAAAGGCAGGCACGTGGCAAGAGCGGCTGCCAACAGGACCGAATCTTTGAATATCCAGGCCATAGGATCTTAACCCCTCAATCTCTGTGCGCGCTCAATGTTGATGGAATGCAGCCGTCGGAACAGCGCCAGGATGATGCTCAACCCAATGGCGGCCTCGGCCGCGGCCAATCCCATCACGAACAGGGCGATGATCTGCCCCACCGCGGGCTCGGGTGCCAGGAACCGGTTGAACGCCATGAAGTTTATGTTGGCCCCGTTGAGCATCAGTTCGATGGAGATGAGGATCCCGATGAGGTTCCGTCGTTGGAGGACCCCCAGGAGCCCCAGGCAAAACAGGACGGCGGCAACAACCAGGTATGTTTCAAGGGTATTCACTAGCTCAACCTCCTCGAGTATCCGGCCGTCACGATGGCTCCGATGATGGCCACAAGGAGCACCAGGGAAATGACTTCGAAGACCAGGTCGTAGCGGGTCAGCAAAAGATGCCCGATGGCCGCCACCGACCAGTCTTTGCCTCTTTCCACCGCGGGCTTCCAGTTCGTCTTGAAGATCACTCCCAGGACCGCCACCAGGAAGACCGCACCCGCCGCCGTAGCCAGGGCCACCTTCGGGACCTTCCTTTCGGGAACCGCCGTATAGAGCGGACGCGACAGCATGATGGCAAACACGATGGCGATGGTGATGGCCCCGATGTAGATCAGCCACTGCATCAAGGCGATGAAGAAGCTGCCCAGGCATAGGTAGATCCCGCCGATTCCCGCAAGGCACAAAGACAATCCCAGAACGTTGTATAGAATGTTCCTGGGAAAGACCGCGATGAAGGCTCCCGTAAGGGTGAATCCCAAGGTAACCCAGAAGGCCATTTGCGCCAGATTCTCCACGCCCGGAAAACTCATGCCCTCTTCCTTTCTCCCCTATGGGTCTACGAGCCCTGAGAGGCCGTCTTTTCGAGTCTCGCCATGAGGTCTATGACGCCGTCCCACCGGGACCCGCCCTCCAGTTGATACTCCATCGAGTACCGGAGGGTTTGAGTGGGGCAGCATTCGACGCAGAGCCCGCAGAGGCTGCAGCGGGTAAAGTCGATGACATAATGGGTGGCCGTCTTGGGACTCTTGGCCCGCTCCTTGACCCCCTGGACTTTGATGACGTTGGACGGGCACGTCCTCTGGCACGTCCCGCAGGCGATGCAGCGGTGGGTCCCGGTTTCCTTGAACCGCCTGAGCTCGATGTGGCCGCGGTAGGCAGGGGAGAGCTCGAGCTCCTCTCTCGGATACTGCACCGTCACAACGGGCCGAAAGAGCCGGCGAGCCGTGACCTTCATTCCCTGGATGAGGCTGTTTCCACCGATCAGAATATCCTTGACGTATCCCATACGGCCTCTTTCCTGTCGTTCATGAATACACACACCGGCCAACGCCGGGGGAAGGTCTCCGGTGCGGGGCGACCGGAAACCCGCGAACCGCATCTCCCTTCTCCGGGGTGCCTCCCGCAGCAAGCCCAAAACCGGCTCGTCCCGTTACAGCAGCTTCAACACCATCGCCGTCACTACGAGATTGGCCAGGCTCAGCGGGATCATGAATTTCCATGAGAAATTCATGAGCTGGTCGAACCGAACCCGGGGGAACGTCCAGCGGACCCACATGACCACAAAGATGAGGATGTAGGTCTTGATCAAAAACCAAACGATTCCCGGAATCCCCAGGCCAAACCCGAAGGGGCCGTGCCACCCGCCGAAGAAGAGGCTTGTGGCCACGGCGCTCACCACGAACATGTTGGTGTATTCCGCAATGAAAAAGAGCCCGAACCTCATACCGCTGTATTCCGTGTGAAACCCGGCAACCAGTTCCGATTCGGCCTCGGGGATGTCAAAGGGGGCCCGGTTGGTCTCCGCCGTGGCGCAGATGAGGTAAATGAGCCCCGCTACAGGCTGCACAAAGATGAACCAGATCCGGTTCTGGGCCTCGACGATCTCGGAGAACCGGAGGGAATTGACCATCATCACCACGCTCATGGCCGCCAGGAGCAGAGGGATCTCGTAGGCCACGTTCTGGGCCACGGAACGGACGGCCCCCAGGAGGGCGTACTTGTTGTTGGAAGCCCAGCCGCCCGCCAGGATGGCAAGAACGGTGAACGTCGAGAAAGAAAAGACCAGCAGGACCCCGACGTTCATGTCCCGAATGATGAGATCGGGCCCGAAGGGCAGGACCAGAAAACCGATGAGGGCGGGCATGAACACGAGGATCGGGGCAATGACGAAGAGTTTTTTGTCGGCGGCAAGAGGGACGATCAGTTCCTTGCCCACCAGCTTGATTCCGTCCACGATGGTCTGCAACAGCCCGTGGGGTCCCACCTCCATGGGCCCCAGGCGAAGCTGGATATGCCCGGCCACTTTTCGTTCGAGCCAAACCAGGAAAAGGGCGTTTAGCTGGGAAAAGGCCAGGACCAGGACCAGCCCGATCACCACCCGGATCAACTCGAAGCCTGTTTCAGTTCCCATTTCGGCAGCGTCCTCTCACCTAACGGTCTATTTCCGGAACGACCACGTCGATACTTCCCAGGATCGAGATGGCATCGGCCACCAGGGTGCCCTTGAGCACCTCCTCGAGCACATGAAGGTTCCCGAAGCTGGGCACCCGAATGTGACAGCGATACGGGCAGGCACTGCCGTCACTCACCAGGTAGTAGGCCGTGAGGCCCCGGGCGCTCTCGAAGGCCTGATACACCTCGCCCTTGGGGGGGCGAACCCGAAACGGCGCCTTCTCGTTCAGGTACGGGCCCGGGGGGAGCTGGTCCAGGGCCTGCACGATGATCCGGCAACTCTGCTCCATTTCCGCCAGGCGCACGTTGTACCGGTCCAGAGCGTCTCCGTTCACCCCGACGGGGACTTCGAACTCGAACCGGTCGTACACCTCGTAGGGCTCGACCTTCCTCACATCGTAGGCAATCCCGCAGGCACG
>JARKQW010000097.1 GCA_029974695.1 Syntrophobacteraceae bacterium
GGACGTGAACGCAGGGTTGACCGCGGTGATCGTCCCGTGGTCGTCCACCATGAGCAGCCCGTCCTGCATGGTTTCCACCACGGCTTGGTACAGACGATTCTCCATTGGATTATCTCCTGTTAACTTAACGGTTGTCGAAAGATAACCCAAGTTAACTCCTCCGGGGGCCCAAGAAAAGTAAGAAATTATTTTCTATAATAGTTCCCTAGACTTGAAGAAAATGGTTTTGGAGGCCGTTCCCGGCACGAGGTTTGCCTCCCGGGGAATCGGTTCCCGCCTCGAGAGGTTCCGACTCGGGGAGGGAACCCGGCCAAGGACCCCGGGCCGAGTCGAACACGGACGGGTCCGGACAACATGAACGGGTCCGATCTCGATTCCGGAGGGTGAACCGGCGCAGGTTCAGCGCTTCGATGGAAGGAACCCAGGTGGGAAAGGACAAGGGGAACGGCATGAAGAAGATACCTTGGGTGCTGTTGATGATGGTCTTGGGGAGCATGGCGGTGTTGGGACTCGACCCGGAGCTCCTTGCCAAGGTCCAATCGGCGCCGCCGGGGAAGGGGGAGGAGTTCGGAAATCCCCATTCCAGGAACAACACGGCGGACCACTCGAAGTTCAAGGAACTGCAGCAGGAATTCAAATCCGGTCCCGAGGTGACCCGGGCGTGTCTTACCTGCCACACCGAGGCTGCCCGGCAGATTCAGAAGACCATCCACTGGACCTGGATCGTTCCCGACGCCAAACCCGGGGTCAAGATGGGCAAGGGCGGAAACGTGGTGAACAATTTCTGCGTCAGTCTGTATTCCAACGAACCCCGTTGCACCTCGTGTCATGCCGGTTATGGATGGAAAGACAAAGATTTTGATTTTGCGTCCCAAGACAAGGTGGATTGTCTTGTGTGCCACGAGCAGTCGGGGACGTACCGGAAGTTTCCCGCCGGTGCCGGTCATCCTGCCGATGAACCCAAGAAAATGGGAGACCAAACGTTCAATCCGCCCGAATGGAGCAAGGTGGCCCAGTCGGTCGCTCTGCCCACGCGCAAAAACTGCGGCACCTGCCACTTCTTCGGTGGGGGCGGCGAAGGGGTCAAGCACGGCGACCTGGATGCCGGCCTCATGAGACCGGAGAAGGCCCTGGATGTCCACATGGATGCCGATGGGCTCAATTTCACCTGCACTCGCTGTCACACGACCTCGAAACACGACATCGCCGGGCGCCCCTATAAAATGTCGGAAATTACCGACCGGCGAAGCCTTCTCAACGATGATCAGATGGACCGGATTACCTGTTATTCCTGCCACTCGGAGACTCCTCACAAGGAAGGCTCCAAGGCAAACGATCACACCAATCGGGTGGCCTGCCAGACCTGCCATATTCCCTCCTTTGCCCGAAAAAACTCCACGAAGATGTTTTGGGACTGGTCTCAGGCGGGCTTGCGGGACGACACGGGAAAGCCGGTGGTGCGGATGAAGGACGGAAGGGCGGTCTACGACGGGATGAAAGGGAGCTTCGTGTGGGAAAGGAACGTGGTCCCCGAATATTTTTGGTTTAACGGGAAACTCCAGTACACCCTGTTGCCGGACAAGATCGACCCGTCCGGGACCGTGCCCATCAACCGGGTAACGGGTTCCCCCGACGATGTCAATTCCCGGATCTATCCCTTCAAGGTCCACCAGGGTCGTCAGCCCTACGACGTCCGGAACAACACCCTGGTTGCCCCTCACCTTTTCGGCAAGGACGAGGCCGCCTATTGGAAGACCTATGACTGGGGCAAGGCGATCCGAGCAGGGATGGACTATGCCGGGGTTCCGTACAGCGGGGAATACGGCTTCGTGGACACCTCGTATCTCTACCAGACCACCCACATGGTGGCCCCCAAGGAAAATGCCTTGTCCTGCAACGAATGCCACGTCCGGGGCGGAAGGCTTGAAAAGATCCGGGGGGTCTACATCCCGGGACGGGACAGCGCGACGGGCATGAACCTGCTGGGATGGGGAGGGGTCTTTGCCGCATCCCTGGGCGTTATCGGTCACGGGACCCTGCGATTCGTACGCCGCAAGAAGTAGAAAGGAGAACCCATCATGCAATCCGCCATGGAACGACTTTATTTGTATACTCGTTTCGAAAGGTTCTGGCATTGGGCGCAGGCAGCCCTTATCTTACTTCTCGTTGTGACGGGACTGGAGGTGCACGGCACCTACGGGGTGATGGGCTTTCAGCGGGCGGTGGAAATCCATAACGGAGCCGGAATCGCCTGGTTCATTC
>JARKQW010000105.1 GCA_029974695.1 Syntrophobacteraceae bacterium
CCAGCGCCAACCATCCCCCCCATCCCCACTTCTTTTGTACTCGATGCCGGAGTATGGAATGCTTGCAGCCCGAGGCGCTTCCCCTGGATGTTCGTTCCCTCCAGAGGACCTTTCCGGCCCTCATTGAGAAGGTGGAAATCCGCCTGGACGGAATCTGCAGCAACTGCCTGAGGAGAAAGAAAGCCCGGAGGATGCGCCCGTCCTCCCGCCGCCCGTGAGGGAGACGCGGGGTCTCCTCTCATCCAACCATCTAAGAATCCGTCGTCCCGTCGCCCGTGAGGGAGACGCCCCGCAGGCGGGGTGTCGAAGGACCGCCCTGCCCGGGGGACCCGCCGCCGGGATCGGCCGGGGTGTCTCGGCGGGGATGATTCCCTCTCACCAAGGCCAAGGGGATGGGCACGACGAGACCCGTGCCCACCCGGGGCTATGGTAGGGTGGGCGCCGTTTTACAATGCCCGCCACGGCTGGTTGGTTCACCGGAGGCATGGAAGGGTGTGAGGCCGGAGGTCGGGGGAGGGATGACGGTGGGATCCTCGGCGGGTCACTCGGTAAACTGGGGCCGGGGTGAGGGCTGCAGGCACACGGACGCTCCGGGAGTATCCCCCTTGGAAGTTCCCCGGTCGTTGTTGGCCAAAACTTGCTTATTTGTGCCGGTTCGGGTAAGCTGATTCCGTTTCCCTCGGAGGGTCCGTGATCGAAGCTCAACCCGTTGTCATAGTGCTCCCGTGACTCGTCCGGAGTTCCGTTTCCCTGAAAGGCGGCCTTCATGCATGTCTTGAAGTTCTCGATCCCCGAGATCATCTTCGGGCGTGACAGTGTCCAGTATGTGGGCGTGTGCGCGCGCCAGCTGGGGGCCGAGAAGGTATTCCTGGTGAGCGACCCGGGGGTGGAAAAGGCGGGTTGGGTCGAAAGGGTCGTTGAACTCCTCAAAAAGGAAAAGCTCCGCTGGGTTTATTACTCCAACGTGAGCACCAATCCCCGGGATTCCCAGGTCCAGGAGGGGGTGAGCCTCTACCGGGAGCAGGAGGCGGACGTGGTGATCGGGTTGGGGGGGGGAAGCCCCATGGACACCGCCAAGGGCATCGCCCTGGTGGCCAGCAACGGGGGCCAGATCCGGGACTATGAAGGGGCCAATCGTATTTCCTATCCCCTGCCTCCCATGCTGCTGATCCCCACCACGGCGGGAAGCGGGTCCGACATATCCCAGTTTGCCGTCATTCGGGACGTGGAACGACGGGTGAAGATGTCCATCATCAGCCGGACGCTTCTGCCCAACATCTCCATCGTGGATCCCACGTTGCTCCTCACCCAGAGCGAGGATCTCATCGCCGCAGCGGCCCTGGACGCCTTGAGCCACGCGGTGGAATCCTACGTTTCCCGGATTGCCTCTCCCTTCACCGAATCTCAGTCCCTCCAGGCCATCCAGCTGATCATGAAATTTGCCCGCAGGGCCGTGGAATCCAGGGAGCTCGAGTACCTCGAACAGCTGAGCATTGCGTCCAATGCCGCGGCCATGGCGTTCAGCAATGCGGGGGTGGGAGCCGAGCACGCATTGGCCCATGCCTTGGGCGGAATGTTTGATGTGCTCCATGGGTGGGTGCACCCCGTGCTGCTTCCCGCCGTCCTTCGCTTCAATTCTTCGAAATGCCTAAACAAAATGGCCGTTATCGGCGACACGATCTTGGGAAAACGCTACGGATCCCACCAGGCTACCTGTGACGCCGCCATCGACAAGTTGGACGAGTTTTGCGCATCCCTGGGAGGGGCGTTGAACCTCAGGCAAATCGTGTCCGATCCATCCCTGTTGGACGATTTGTGCCGGATTGCCGCCGGGGATGTATGCCTTCTGACAAACCCTCGGGAGGCCGGATGGGAGGATCTCCTGGGGATCTGCAAGGAGGCCTGGTGACATGGAGAAAAGGAAGCCCACCCTGGAGGACGTGATCGGGATCGAATACGTGAAGTTGGGGTTCTTCCGGGAGGCTCGGGAAACCATCGACGAGTTGAGAGCGTCCAACCAGGAGCTGGCCCAGAAGAAACTCCAGATCCAGGCCATCCTGAACGGGCTCACCGACGTCATGGTGGTGCTTTCCAAGGACCTGTGGATCCAATCGGTCAATCACGTGTATTACGAAACCTATCCCGATCCCAAGCCCGAGGGGAAATTCTGCCACCAGGTCTTCCACCAGCTGGATCGGCCGTGCGCGGTTTGTCCCGCCGTCACCGCCGCGAAGACCAACGAGGTTTGTCGGAAAAACCACATCTACTCCGTGGAAGGCAGGAACCGCCATTTCGAGGTGACCGCATCGCCCTTGCGCAATTCCCTGGGAGAACCCGCTTTCATCCTGCTTCTCATCCGGGATGTGACGTTGGAGAAGGAATACCAGGCCAAGTACTACCAGGCGGAGAAGATGGCCACCATCGGGGTCCTGGCCTCGGGGGTCGCCCACGAGATCAACAACCCCCTCACGGCCATCAGCGGCTTTGCCGAGGGGCTCAAACGCCGATTGAGCAGGCTCTGCCAACCGGGGCAAGAGGCGCTAATCGAGGACTTCAAGGAGTACGTGGGGATCATTTTGAAGGAATGCAAACGGTGCGGGGAAATCGTGAGGAGCCTCCTCACCTTCGGGCACCAGACTTCCCACGACTTTGTTCCCGTGAACCTCAACGCCATCGTGACGGAGACGCTCAAGCTGCTCCAGTTCCATCTGAAACGCTTTCCCCAAAAGGTGGTCTGCCTGGACCTCCAGGAGCTGCTGCCGCCCGTCTACGGAGACGAGCCCCAACTGAAGCAGGTGATCCTGAACCTGATGTTCAACGCCCTGGACGCCATCGCGGTCCAAGGGACCATCACCCTTCGCACTTTCCTCGAAAACGAAAACTGGGTGGGGCTTGCCGTGGAAGATACGGGGTGCGGCATTCCTCCGGAACATCGGGACAAGCTGTTCGAGCCCTTCTTCACCACCAAGCCCGTGGGGAAGGGGATCGGGATCGGGCTTTCCACTTGTTACAACATTGTGACCAAGCACGGGGGAGAAATCGTCGTTACCAGCAAGGAAGGGCAGGGCTCCACGTTCTTGGTTCGCTTACCGCGCCAGATGAAAGATGCAGACTAGCCGAATCAATCCAATACAGCTCTTGGTGGTGGACGACGAAGAGTCCATCCGCCGACTTGTGCAGCGGGAGTTGGGCGGGCCCCGCCGGACGGTCCGGACCGCCGACACCGGACAGAAGGCTTTCGACCTGATCCGAAGGCACCAGGTGGACGTGATCCTGTTGGACGTCAAGCTCCCCGACGCCGACGGGCTGGACCTGCTGGACCGGCTGCGAGAGGCCTCTCCGGACGCGGAGGTGATCCTCATCACGGGGCACGGAAACATCGACAGCGCCGTCGAGGCCATGAAACGGGGGGCCTACGATTCCATCACCAAGCCCTTTGACCTGGACCGCCTCGAGGTCGTGGTGGAAAAGGCTTTTCAGAGGGTCTGCCTCCAGCGGGAAAATCGTCTCCTTCGCCATTCCCAGCGAAATGTCCCGCCTTCCCATCTCATCGGCGAGTCCCAGGTGGTCCAGCAGATCCATTACCTCATCGATAAGGTGGCCCCCACCAACGTCCCCGTGCTGATTACCGGGGAAAGCGGCACGGGAAAGGACGTCGTGGCCCATGCCATCCACAACCGCAGCGCACGGGCCGACCAGCCCTTCATCATCAAGAACTGCGGCAATCTCCAGAAGGAGCTGGTTCGAAGCGAGCTGTTCGGCTACTGCAAGGGCGCTTTCACCGGCGCCACGGCTTCCCAGGAGGGTCTGCTGGCCCTGGCGCATCTGGGCACGTTCTTCCTGGACGAGATCGGGGAGCTCCCTCTCGAGGTGCAGGCATCCATGCTCCGGGTCCTCGAGAAGCAGACCTTTCGCCGGGTGGGCGATCAGCAGGAACGCCAGGTCGATGTCCGGTTCATCTTCGCCACCAACCGAAACCTGGCCGAGGAGGTGAAGATGGGACGCTTCCACGAAGCCCTCTTCCACCGGATCAACGTGTTCCACATCGACCTGCTGCCGCTCCGGGAACGCAAGGAGGACATTCCCATCCTGGTGGACTTCTACCTGGAACTGCTCTGCACGGGAAGGTCTCCCTGCCGGGTTTCCAAGGAAGTGATGCAGTACCTCATGGCCTACCACTGGCCCGGCAATGTTCGCGAGCTTCGCAACGTGGTCGAGCGCGGGATCATTCTTTCGGAAAACGGATGGATTACCCCCAAGGCCCTTCCCAAAGAACTCACGGAACAAAAGGTGGAAGAACGAGAAGGACCCGAGATCGTGAGCCTCGACGACGTGGAACGACAGCACATCCTCAAGGTGCTCGAACAGGTGAATCACAACCGCTCCCAGGCGGCGGAAATCCTGGGCATCGGCAGGAAGACCCTCTATCGAAAGCTCAAGGAATACAACCTGGCGTAACCCTCGAAAACGGCTCACATACGAGGTTGCGCTCAGGCCGAAACCGCGCCCCACGGGATTCAGCCCTTGGCTCGAAATCTTCACTCAACATGTGGGAGGGACCTTGGGCGCAAGCCGGTATCCCATCCTTGCGAGGAGCCGTCCATGGACGTGAAAATGCCCGTCAAGTTTCATGGGAGCTATCAGGTAGTGATCCGTTACGGAGACGTGGAGAAAAAGGAGATCTGTCAGAAGCTCAATTTCATCCGGCTTGCCGCCGGGGACGAGGAATCCGGCGCTCCCACCCACCAGATCACCTATTACGCCTTCGGATGCAAGCGAATGGTGGAGGGCAGGATCAAGGAGAACCGCGAAGAAAAGGTGACCTTCGACGCCCAGGGGAGAGAATACGAATTCACCCCGTCGTCCCGGGTCTGTTGACTCCGCCCCCTACCGGGGACCCGCCTGCTGCCGGGCGCCTCACCGCGGGTCGCGGGGCCGGGTCCCATCAGATCCTTCTGGATGCTTCGTCGCAAATCCGCTGGACCAGCAGGGCCGTGGCGTCGTCGACCTCGGGGAGGGTCTCGACGGCCTCCCGGAGCTCTTCCGAGAGTGCGGCGATTCTCCCGAGGGCCTCCTTTTGCAGAAGCAGGATGGACTCGTACTGTTTCTGAATGGTGAAGAGGCGGTCCAGGGTCGTTTCGATTTCCTTGAGCGCTTCGTGGCTGTCCAGGTCCGCCAGGGCTGAGTGCCCCTCGAGGAGCCCCAGGATCTGGTTGTGGATCCTTTTATAGAAGAGCACCGTGTTTTCCGGGTTAAGGTAGCTCTTATAGTCGCGGATGCGCTCGATTTTTTCCTTGAGACAAACGGGTGAAATGGGTTTGAGGATGTAATCGAAGGCACCGTTTTTCATGGCCTCGATGGCGGTATCGATGGAGCCGTACCCGGTGACCATGATCACTTCGGCCCCCGGTTGATGCCTCTTGACCAGCCTCAGCAATTCCATCCCCCCTTCACGGCCCCCGTCCGATCCGGGCATGTTCTTGTCCGTCACAACCACGTCGTAGTTTTCGGACCTCAATCGGTCCCAGGCCGATTCACAGCTGTCCGCCACATCCGTCGCGTAGCCGAAATGCTCCAGGAATTGGGCGATTGACTCGCGAACCAGCTCTTCGTCATCGGCAATCAAAATCCGAATGCTCACCTTGCTCGATCCCTCCTCAACGCTGCCCTCTTCGGCAATCTCCCCATGGGGCCGGTCGGTGCCGCAATGGAATCATCCCGCCCGCTCCGTAGAGCTCCGGGTGAGGTCGGACGTTCTCCTGCGGGAAAGGAACGCTCCTGCCGCTCCGTTCCCCGTTCTCGCCCGCCGTCTCTTTCTCTTCCTGTGTTCGAAGGGTCGCGGGATCGAGGTCGCCCGGGCAGATTTCCCCGCCGGTCCCCGACCGGGAACGAGGTCCGGAGGCCCTCGCAAAACCGCTCCGGCAGGAATGAGGTCGGAAGTATGAACGGATTCCGTTGCCCGTGCCCCAGTTGCGCCAAGCGTGCTTCATTCCATGGTCAGCTTTTCGTCCATGGAATCCAGGTCGTATTCCTTTTCGCCGGATTTCTCGAGCTTGAGCACCAGGTTTCGAAAATCCCCCGCGTCGATCTTGGAGGTTACCCAGAGGCTCCATCGGTCCCTGTGAGCACCGATGATGGCATCGAAATCCCCGGTTTCCTGGTACTGGGTCAATGCGTCGTCCGGAATCCACACGCAGTAGCGGCACTTCTTTCGACCGCCGTCGGAAACGATGAAGTAGTATTTGAAGAGCTCGCTTTGGGGCTTGAGGCCCTCACGGATTTGGAGATTCTTGTAGAACCACTGCCTTTCCATCAGCTTCTCCTTTTTCTCCAAGGGCATGAATCCCATTTCTGTGGTTCCTCCGTGGGATTGTCCTAACAAAAAACACTACGGGGTTCAAAATGCAAATACTTTGTGAGCTTCCCCGGAACAAGGGCGGCCTTTGTTGGGAAAAGGAATCTTATGGAAAGGATGCGGAAGAGGAAATTCGGGCATTTTCCCACGGGACGGACCCCACGGCCCCCGAGGGGCCGGAGGCCGTGGGGAAGGGGTTACCTGCGCAGGGTCTTCTCAAAACAGTGAGGGCAAGGTTGGGGCTGGTTGTAGGAATCCAGTACCAGTCTGCTTCCTCGACAGCACGGACATACCTCCGGGACCTGATCGGTCTGTGCATGGGGGAACCATTGGGGGCCATGGAAGTGAGGTCCCATGGGAGCGTGTCCCACGTGATGGGCAAGATTTCCGTCCATTCCGATCCTGTAAGCACTCATGGTCGTTCTCCTTTCGAGCGGATCGTTGCCGGCGTTTCCGATTTCGCATCCAAACGTTTGGATCGCCGGAATCTGTCGCGCCGATATAGGAGCAAGAGGCATACCGGGGCCTGGAGGAAAGAAGGGTGCCCGGGAGAGGGCGGGGCGGAAAAGGCCCGGAAGCCCCCGGCCCGTCGGGGATCAATATCCCGCAACTCCCCGGATTTCCAAAGATACGGCGACAGGAAGCCTCCCCGGTGGGAGCGTTTGGGAACACGCCGGGGCCGGGGAATTTTTCCCAACGCCGGGTGACGGCCGCCCCGGATCCTCCCGGGATGGTGAGGTCGAAGTGGGTCAAACCAAAGGGCGGTTGCTTCCAAATGACCCATCGCCTTGCAGCGGGAGCGTCCTGATACCAGGTTGCGCCCAAGGTCGCTCCGAAATGCTGAGTGGAAATATTGAGCAAAGGGCCGAATCCTGCGGGTGGGCAGTTTCGGCTTGAGTGCAACTTCGGATGAGAACCACAGGTGGACTGCGACGAGCTTGGTTGTTTCGCCGTGGACGTCCCGACCCGCGTTTCTTCCCGCGGGAGAGGGATGAGGCACGGCTTCGCCCCGCGACTCTCGGCCGGTTGCGGGGTTGCTGCACCGGTCGTGCTTTCGGTTCGGCATCTCTGACGGGAAGGTTACCCTTTATGAGCAGCTCGAGCCGCACGCTCGTTTGCGGGTCTTCCGGGGCCCGGGCCATGGGATCGGTCGCCCCGTTCCTGAGCCCGGGGGACGACTGATGTACGCATGGAACCCGGAGCACAAACTTGGTGCCTTAACTCCGGTCCCCCGGCAATCGAAGGGCCAGCGCCATACCTTCGTACTACGGAAATCGTCCTTACCACGGCGCCGGTCGGTTACGGCGAATGCTCGGCAGCAGCTTCGGAGCTCGACGGCGATTGCAGGGATCTTGGGCGGGGGCGATTCGAGGACCGCCCCCGGGGTCATCTGTCCGTGGGCCGAATGTTTTTGCGGCACCAATCGATGAGCTCCCCATAGGTGGTTCCCCGGGGAAAGAACTCGACCACCCCCATGGCCTTTACCCTGGGGATGTCCTCCTCGGGGAGTATCCCTCCTGCCGTGACCCGGACGCGCTCGGCGCCCATTTCCTTCAAAAGGGCCACGATCTGGGAGAAGAGCTCGATGTCGGCCCCGGGCAGGGTAGTGATGCCGATGTGGTCCACGGATTCCTGGATGGCGGAAGTCACGATGGCCCGGGGGTCCTGCAGTTCCGTGTAAATCACCTCGAAGCCCGCCTCACTGAACACCCGGGCCAGGTGCAACATGGCCGAATCATAGCCTTCCCCGAACCTGCCCATCAGGATACGAACTCGTCGGTTGCTCATGGAGTCCGTCCTTTCCCGGCCATCAAATGCTTCGCCGGTAGCCCACAAAGGTGTAGAGATCGCTCATCACGCTCTCGTAATCCTTCTTGATCCTCTCATACATCCGCGCGTTCTCGATGGCAATGGCCCCGATTTCGGCCAGGGCCTGGGCGAAGTCCAATTCCTCCTGAGAAAAGTCCCGGGGTTGGTGAGTATAGATTCTGAGCACGCCGATGGTCCTTCCCTTGACCGAGAGAGGAACGGACACGATGGTGGAAATCCCCTCGGCGACGGCCTCTTGTTGGTACTGTGCCCTCGGGTCTTTTCCGGCATCGCGAACGACGACGATGTTGCCTTCCGCGGCGCTGGCGATGCTTCGGTCCGCATCCACGGGCCCCTTCCGAATGTAGTCTTGGCTCAGGCCGCAGGATGCCAGCAGATCGAGGGTCCGGCTCTTGGGATTGAGAAGTCGAACGGCGCAGGCCTTGAGTTCCATGGCCTCGGTCACGTTCTTCACGAGCAGGTCCATTACCTGGTTGAGGTCCAGGGTGGAGCTGACGGCCTTCACCACTTCTCGGAATGAATCGAAAAATCGCTTTTGGGATGAATTCATGGCTGCCCTCCATATTTGTGCGGTTGGCGCAACGGCCTCCCAGTGGGGCTCAGCGGGAGGCGCTCGGCGGCTCGGGGTCGCCTGCCCAGTCCTCGAGATAGCGCCGGTGGTCTTCGAGCTCCTCGAGGGAGCATTCGTGGGAAATGTCCCGGGTTCCCATCTCGTGGGGCGGAACCTGGAGGAGGTCCAACAGTTGTCTCACCCGCCGGGGCTCTCCGGGATGTACTTGGTCCAGCCGGTCCAGCTCGGTCATCAGGTGGCGAGCCAGGTGCTTTTTGAGGGTAAAGGAGTAGCCGAGGGTTTCCCTGCGGCGCCCGGTAATGCGCTGCACGTCTTCGCGGGTGAGGAGACGGAGCGCCTCGAGGAGGAGGAAACACTCCTGCCGGTTCAACCGGGGATTGGCGAGGGCGTGGTAGAGGAAGCTGTGCGGGAAAAAGCGAAGGGCGCTGGTTACCGGGTTGGCCGCCGTCATCCCCAGGCCGCATTGACTGCCTGCCTTGATGGCGTCGCTTTTGGCCCACAAAGCATGGATGTGGTCGGCGGTCCCTTCTCCCGCCAGGATGGAGTCGAGGGTGGAGCCCAGGGACGCGGTTCCTTGCAGGCACGACGGACACTGTCCGCAGGATTCCTCGGCCAACCAATCCGTGAAATGGCGGGCCAACCGGACGACGTCGTCGTCATCCCCGATGAAAACAAGTCCTCCCGAGCCCAGCATGGCTCCCACCCGATCGAAGGTGTCGAAGTCGAGGGGAGTGTAGAGCAAGTAGGATCGCACGCCGGTGAGGGACAGGATCGCCCCCGACGGCCCGCCGATCTGGACCCCGGCCAGTCGCTTTCCATCCTGAACCCCTCCGCAGATGCGGATAATGTCGTCGAGAGTTCGTCCGAATCGAACCTCGACCAGGCCGGTCCGGTTGACGATTCCGGCGACCGAGAAGATCTTGCTGCCGCCGCTGTTTTCGGTCCCCCGGCTTGCATACCATTCGCTGCCCTTCCGGAGGATCAGCGGCACATTGGCCAGGGTCTCCACGTTGTTTAGCAGGGTCGGCTTTCCCCAGAGGCCTCGGAAGGTGTTGCTGACGGCGTTCAGGGTGGGCTCGGCGGGTTCCCCTTCGATGGCCCGCATAATGGCTCTCTTCTCCCCGGCCACAAAGGCGCCCGCACCCAGTCGAATGTCGATGTCGAAACACAGCCCGGGGGTCCCGAAGATGTTTCGACCCAGGAAGCCTTTCCTTCGAGCCTGAAAGACGGCGTGTTCGAGTCGGCGAACGGCGTCTTCATATTCTTTGCGAACGTAGAGGACGCCGTAGCGCGCACCCACAGCAAGGGCGGCCAGGATCATTCCCTCGAGGACCTGGTGGGGTCGCTCCTGAATGAGGGTCCGATCCATGAAGGCCCCGGGATCTCCCTCGTCCCCGTTGGCCACAATGAACTTGATGGGATCCCGGTTGTGGTCGCCCTCTTCCACGACGCACCGAGCCAATCGCACGGCCTCCCACTTGGTCCCGGTCGGGAACCCGGCGCCACCCCGGCCCCGGAGCCGGGCGGCGCTCACTTCCCGGACAATGTCCCGGGGGGCCCAGGCCGGTTCGCCCTCGAGTCCCAAGACCCTTCGAACGGCCCCGTATCCGCCCACGGCCAGGTAGGAATCGATATCCTGCGGGTCCGCGAGGGCCGCAAATCCCAACACCAGCCGGTCTTGCCTTGCAGCGAACCCCGCGTCTTCCCCATC
>JARKQW010000119.1 GCA_029974695.1 Syntrophobacteraceae bacterium
CCGGAATCCACATGGTCCCGCCCTGCTCGATCATGTCCCCCGTGTCGGGAAAAAGACTCTCGGCCTTCTTTTCCGAAATGCCCAGGTTGAAGGCCACATATATGTGGCCCGGAATGGTTATCAGCGCCGTCTCCACCCCCGCGGCCTCGAGGAGCGCCGCGTAGAGAACCGACAGGTCGTCGCAGTCCCCGGCCTTGAAGTTCAGGGTCTCCACCGGGAACTGGACCTGGTCCACCGCTTCGGGCTGCTCCGAGAGAACCGCGAAGGGGGATGAGCTGTCGGGGATGTACTGCATCCCGTACTGCTCCAGCATGGTGAAAAGACCCATGGCGATGCGGAACTCGTTGGTGAATGCGGTCAGCGTGTCCGACCGGATCGTGGCGGCCAGGTTTTTGGCGTAGCCCTTCACCAGGGGGTGGTTCGCGCTGATGAAGGCAGCGGCCTTCCGGTCGTCGTCCCAGGTCATGGCATTGCGGTTCTGCACCGTCAGGGTGAGGGGGAGGGTCTCCGTCAGAGCCCGACCCAGATATTCGTAGTCTACCTTCAGCTCCCCCGCCACCTTCAGCCCCTCGGTGACATTGAAGATGGTGTTGATGAAGACCGCCGTCAGGGGTGCGACCACCCGTCCCCCCGGGGGAATTCGGTCGAACTCGCCGCTGATACTGGGCCTCTCCATGAACTGGGGCACCGACAGACTCACCCTGATGTTCCGGATAGGGGAGTCCTCGGTGTTCGCTATTTCCACCGTTCCCAGAGGGTTTTTATCGTAGTAGGTGTAATAAAGGGGGTAGATGGTCTGAACGGCGGGAGCAAAACGCAGGTCCGCCCCCCGGCGTCCCGAACTTAAGTTGTAGCTCATCCCCATGGACAGTCCCAGGCCGGAGTACAGCTCCCCCGCGGGGGACACGGTTCTCTTGTAGACAGCCCCCAGTCCCAGGTTCAGAGCGGGGGAAAACTGGAAGTCCAGGCCCCCGCCGCCGTAAAGGTAGGGCGAGTCCCCGGCCCTGTCGGCGTGCATGCCGTAGAACCAGCCGCCGCCGGCGCCAAGGACCAGGCGGAACCGGGAGCCCAGGGGCTGCCGAAAGCCCAGCCCCGCCCCGATAGACAGGGCCGTAAGAGCCTCCGACGCGTTATTCACCGGCAGGTAGTCCACATCCAGCCCCAGCTCGGCTGAGAGGTTCTTCATGCCCGGAAGGTCGTACTGGCCCTTCAGCGCGAAGCCCCCGCCGGGGGAGTACCAGGGGGTGCCGTCATTCAGCTTCGGGCCCAGCGGAACCGCGTAGACCGGCATCAGGCGAAGGCTGCTGTCGCCATCCTCCGCGCCCAGCGCGGCCGGCAGCGCCGCCGCGAAAAGAAAAAGGATCCCTGCGAAACGAAACATTTTTCTCATGTCCCACCCCATCGGATTGGCCGATCCGGAGATCTGCTTCGTTTTCATTCAATAAGGAATTTACCGCCGGAGAAAAATAAAATCCAGTAATATGATAGAAAAAGTAGGAAATACTGGCAAAAATAGAGGCGGCGAAAAACATGAACAAGGGGGGCGATGAACGGCCGACCCCGGCCGGCGCATCCGGTTTCCGGCCCCTGTGGACTCGCCGGTCTCCCCTCCTATACCACAACCCCCAGCTGCCCGCAGGCGCCGCCGATCTTCCGGCCCCGGCGGTAGCGGCGGGTGGAGGGGATGCGGGCGGATTCGGCCATAACCTGAACCGAGTTGTAATGATCCTGGAAATTTTACAATAAGCCGCTGTTTTTGAATTCGCTTTTTGCAGTCTGTCTGCTTTCTCTAAGGTAATTATATATTGTATAACGCGAAACCGAAAGCTCCCGGGCGACGATGTCGACGGCGCCGCGGATCGAGAAAATTCCTTTCTCTTTCAGCTTCCCCACGATGATCTTGTTCTTTGTAAGATTCGGGATGCTTTTGTGGGTGTTTATTTCCACGATGGTTTCATGCAGGGTCGACTGGATCAAATCCTCCACACTGGTGGCGAAGTTCTCCGAAGTCTCCTCCGTGGAAGCCGTCGAGGAGGCAAAAGTCTTCAGGATGTCCAGAAACGGAACATCCAGGTTGAAGTTGATGCACAGAAGCCCTATCGGTTTTTTGGCGGCATTACGGATAAGAACCGTGACCGATCGCAGAGTCTTTCCATCCGCCGTTTTGGAGTAGTAGCTGCCCATCACATCGCTTCCCTTCATCGAAGCTTCCCGCAGGATCTTCATGCCCAGATCCGTAATGGGAGATCCGATGGACCTGCCGGTTATTCCGCCGTTGGCGATGTGAATGACCGAGCGGTCCAGATTCTCCAGGGAATGAAGCAGCACCTCGCAATTGCCTCCCAGGAAGGCCGCTATCCCGTCCACTATGGGTTTAATGGAGTCCAGGGTTTCTTTGTCTTTTTTTGTC
>JARKQW010000152.1 GCA_029974695.1 Syntrophobacteraceae bacterium
ACCTTCCTGCGGCACTCTATGAGGCATAAAATAGAGAATGCTTCTCCGATTCAGCTCTCAATTTGTCAAAGAACGAGTTCTCAAAAAAATCCACCCGGGAAAGAGGGGTTGAGCTCACCCCGCTAATTCAACATCCTGCTAGGCTGCGTATGGGACCGGGTGCCGAAGCTTCCCGGTCGTTTTGGGGTGCACCCCTCATGAATGCCCGGCGGGGCAGGAGGAAAGCCGTTGCATTGAGGATTCCGTCTCCCTCCGGGGGAGAATGAGGAAAGATCGGCCTTATACGAAATTGCACTCAAGTCGAAACTGCCCACCCGCAGGATTCAGCCCTTTGCTCGTAATCTGCACTCAGCATGTCAGGGCGACCTTGAGCGCAACTTGGTATTACAAACCCCAACCCTCTACTCCGAAGCGGGAGAGAGGGAGGCGATGCGGGGACCGCAATTGTACGACATTGGCGGGCGGCGGTGGGTGGTCGGAACAGGGGCAAGCAGGGCCTTTGTCACGGATCTGCGGGAAGTCGAACCCGTTAGGAGGGAGGTTCGCCCGGGTTTGGAACTCCCTGCTTCGGGGGAGGGCGGCGTCGCAGGATGGACACGTTCCGGATCTTTTCCGCGTGGGAACCGACCACCCAGAAGCTGAGGGCCAGGAGCGCAAAGAAAAGGGCCTTGTGGAGCGAATCCCAGAACAGCTCGAAATAGCGTGTGTACAGGTTGATGAACAGAAAAGTGATCCCGAACCCACGGGTCATGGGGTCGTCGAACTGGACTCCGTAAAGAATCGCCAGGATCGCGAAGAGGGCAAAAAAAGCCGCCCAGTGCAAAAGCATCCATTGCTCGGCTTTGAACCAGTCCTGGATGTCGCCGTAGTTTCCAAAGATCGACAGGATCCACAGGGCAATGAAAAGATAGAGCAGTCCCACGGCCCGGGTGGGCTTGAGGAACTCCCGTCGGGCCGGGATATGATCGAAGAGCACGCTCGAGACGGTCAATCCCAGCCCGAAGAATACGAAGCGCAGGGGATAGTTCATCCCCAGGTAATACGCCCCCCATCCGGACACATACCCCGTCCTGGCTCCAAACCACCCTCCCAGGGAAAGGAGTGCGAACACCCAGACCAGCTTCGAGGGGAACCAGAGTCCCAGGACCGCGTAGAGGAGAAAGGAGATGAGAAGCACGCTCGAGAATTGACCGCTGCCCGTATCCAGGGCCCTACCCAGGAAAACCACGAACGCCGCCGTTGCCATGACTCCGAGGAAGAAAAGCGCTTCATTGCTGAAGACTCTCTCGGGGGATTTCCGGTTCCTCCGTATTCCCAGCCAGTAAAAGCCGCAGGCGAGAAGGGCGAAAAACAGGCACAGGTACCAGGCAAAACGTTCTTCCGTGAAGATCTCCGCCAGGAATCCCATCAATAGGCGATCGCCGAGAACGGCGCCGAATGCAATGACGAGGCAGAGGAGGGAAATCCAGAAGGAATACTTGGCAAGGCGCATCCAGTCGAAGTTCACCACCTCGATGGCATCTCGGAGCCTTCGGCCTTCCTCGGCCGTGAGGGTCCCCTCGGCCGTCCACTCGTCGATGCCGGCGTTCAAAAACCGGGCTTTTCTCCTCGTCACCTTCAAGAACGTCTCCTCCTTGCGGGCCGGGGAAGCATGGACCGGGTCCCCGCCGTCAAAGGGAGCCTTTACGGCCTCGCCGCCGAGAGCCACCGGGTCATGCAGGCGCAAAGGATCTTTTCGGCCCGACGCTCATCCAACCGAACCTTCTCCGGGATGAAGTCGAGATCCACCACGTAGACCCCGTCGTCGTTTGCCAGGAAGGGACATTCGTTGAGCCGGCGGTCATCGAGCATGGACAGCACCGAATACACCCGGTTGAGGACCGGCTTGCAGCCTTTGAGCTTGACTCCCTGCCGGGTGTAGTTGTTGGCAAAGAGGCGAAGCCCTTCCATTCCCGGCCTGTTTACAAAGTCTTTCACCAGGATGCCGTCTCGGAGGAGAAGAAAGAAAGGGGCGACCAGGGACGCCCGGACGGGTTGGGAAGAAGAGGATTGGACGGATCGGAGCAGCTCCTCCAGGAGGTCCGACAGCTTTTGGGTTTTGGGCTCGAAGGCAAGGGTCCGCAGAAGGCCCCGGGCCTCGGCCGTCTGCTCGCGGACGGTCTCGAGGATCCCGGGAAGCACCAGCAATGCCGGGGCGATGTCGGATTCCCCGACAAGAGTGCGAAGCCACTCCGGGTCCAATTCCGCGGGGGTCTTTACCTGGAAGGCCTGGAGATGGACCACGGGCGTCGGGGAGGCGCTCCGCAGGACTTGGGCCACGTGCCGGGCGTGCTCCGTAAAACGCTCTTCCAGGGCTTTCAGTTCCCCCTCGTCCACCACGGCCACCTTGAAGGCCTGCACGATATTCTCGACGGCCACCACCTGGAGAATGTGGCGCCGGTAATCGAAGGGCGGATGTGGCCCGGCCCATTCCTCGAAGGAGAGAATCTGCAGCTCTTCCTTGAGGGCATCCGGGAAGCGTTCGATGCCCCCTTCTCCGTACAGGTTTTCCCGGGGGAAGATCACCGTTTTGCAGCCTGCGTTGCAGGCGGTTTCGATCTTAATGTCCAGGGCACCCACCGAAGTGATCCTGCCCTTGGTGTCGATCTCTCCGGTCATGGCCACATCCCTTCGCACGGCCCGGCCGGAAAGAAGGGAAGCCAGGGCCAAGGCGATGGCACCCCCGGCCGACGGGCCGTCTTTGCGGGTCGAACCTCCCATGAAATGAAGATGCACCGGCTCGTTCTCGCCGGGAATCCGGATTCCCAGGGCTTCGGCGCAGGAAAGGATGCCGGTGGTGGCCACCTTCCGGCTCTCATCCATGACCTTTTCAATGTTTCCCGTGGCATGAACGATGCTCAGAGCTCCGCGGCGGGTGCCCCCGCCACCGGCCCCGATTCCGATTCTCGTTGCCTGAATGGGGATGACGGAACCCACCCCCCTCTCCATGTCCACTCCCAGGCCCAGCATCTCCCCCACAGCGTCTTCCTCCCCGATCTGCCGGGGCCGGGTCGGCTCCTTCAGCACCTGTTTGATCCGCTCCCGGGTGACCGCAACGAAGAGCTCCCGTCCCCCCAGGACCTCCTTTCGCTGCAGCCGAAGAAAGAGGGTCCGCAGGATTCGCTCGAGCTCCCGCACTCCGGCCTCGTGGGTGTAGGTGCGGATGAGGAACCGCAGGAGGTCTTCTTCCTCCGCCGGTTCGAAAAAGACCTGCTCCCGGGGAATCCGGTATCGCTCCCGAACCCGACGAACCAGGTAACGGCGGGCAATGGCGATCTTTTCCTCGACGCTGTACCGGTCCAACTGGACCACCTCGCACCGGTTCACGATGACGGCGGGCACTCCGTCCAGGGTATTGGCCGTAAGAAAGAAATGGCAGTTGGACAGATCGATGTCCACGGTGGTCTGGGTGTACTT
>JARKQW010000166.1 GCA_029974695.1 Syntrophobacteraceae bacterium
ATGCCGGACTACGGCCGCCACCCCCGCTTCGATGGCGTGATCTCCGGGGTGCATGAAATCCAGTTCGATCTCGAGGGTGACGGTGACGGAACGGACGGTCCTTTGAACCTCGAAGGGCAAGGTCCCAAAGGTTTCTTCTTCCTGCATGCCCTGTCGATAGTCGGAAAAGCGGTACGCGTTCCAGTGGCCTGCGGCGGAGAGGTTGAATTCCCAGTATGGGGTGGATCCTTTGCGGGCCAGGAAGAGCTCGAAGCAGGTCTCCTCCCACAGGTGGTGCTTTCGAACGGCCCGGTCCGCCGCCTCCGGGATCACCGCATCTGCGGGAAGGCCCGAGAGGGTGCTCCTGAAGGTGAGCAGATCGGAGTCCCGGAAAACGCTCCCGGTGATGCGGATGGGTAACGGCATCGCCGAGGAAAACGGCTCGAGGGAAAACGCATGATGCTTCATCGCAACTCCCGGAGGACGGCCCGGAGTGGACCGGACAGGGATTCGATGCTTTCGGTGAGCTTGAACTGCACCAGGGCTCGAACCAGGTTGTGCCCCGGGTATCGGACCTTGAAATAGACGTCTCCCTCGAGGTGATCCGTGAGAAATCTCAGGCCCAGTTCGAACGGGATGAGGCGAACGGCGTCGTAGAGGAAATCGTGGTCGTCTGCCGTGAGAAAGCCCCCGGCCGTGGAGAGATACCCCTGGAGGATGGATCGGCACAGATCGGGTTCGAAGCGGACCGCTTCCCAGTCCTGGGTTTCTTCTCCCGACGGATTGCAGCAGGAACGGAGGCAGTCGCCGATGTCCGTATGGATCAATCCGGGCTTGACCGTATCCAGGTCGATCATGGCCACGGCCTGCGCCGTCTCCGGGTCGATCAGGATGTTGTCTACCTTGGGATCGCCGTGGATGGGACGAAGACGAAGGCGATTGCGGGTGCGGGCGTCTTCGAGGACCCCAACCCCGGCCTTTCGGTCCTCCACGAACTTCAAGGCATACCGAATCTCCGGAGAAAGGCCGGGAGGTCGTGCGGCCAGGACGGATTCGAAGCGTTGCAGGTAATGGGGAGTGACGTGGAAGCCCCTGAGCGTGTCCGCCAGTCGTTCCGCCGGAAGGTCGTGAATGAGGCGGTGAAATGTTCCCAGCCCGTAGCCGACCTCCAGGGCGTGTTCCGCTCCCTGCACGGTTTCGAAGGAGCGGGCCGATTCAATGAAGCTCATGGCCCGCCAGAAGGACCCGTCGGGTGCGATCCAATGGTCCGAGCCTTCCCGGTCGGGCAGGATGCGGGGGATTTCCCAGCGCTGCCGGGAGTTCGGGGCTTCGCGCTCGAGCCGTTTGCCCACATGGTCCGTGAGGGTTCGAATGTTTGCCGTGACAAGTTCGGGGCGACCAAACACGCGGGTGTTCACCCGTTGGAGGATGAAGCACCGGGTCTCCGGGAAATCGAGGCTCACCAAAAAGGTGTCGTGAATGTTCCCGTTTCCGTGGGGCCGAACGTCGAGGACGGTACCCTTCGCTTTGAACCGGTCTGCGGCGGAAAACAGAATTTCCACAAGCTCTCCTCAAAAAGGTCCCGGGGCCTACTGGACGCGGGGTCGTTCCAATCCTGACTCATCACCGCTTCTCGAAGGGGAAAACGACCTTCCAGTCCCGTTTCATGTCCACGATGGCCCAGCCCTTGGCGACGGCTTCGTCCAGGGCTTTGTCCAGGCGGCCGACCATGGAGGTGCGGTCATAGGCCCACTCGCGTTCCCCATCGGTGTGGTGCACGAGGAGGGCAAAGCGGGGACCGTCTCCCGCCATGGTCCACTGGAGCATCGCAAGGTCTCCGTCGGAGTTGCCGAAAGCGGCGATGGGGCGTCGTCCTATATGGAGGTGAATCCCCACGGGTTTGCCGAGGCCGTCGTTGACCATCTGGACTTCGGGCAGTTCCACGATCACCGGATGTCCATCCCGCAGCTCAAACTTCTTCTTTAGGCTGCTTCCCACCACTTGCTCGGGAGGCACCCCGTAGACCCGTTCGGCAAAGGAGCGCAGGAAGTGAATGCCCCCCCCGCTGACGATGAAGGTCTTGAAGCCGTTGGCGCGAAGATAGCCGAGCAGTTCCAACATGGGTTGGTAGGCAAGGTCCGTGTAAAGACGGTCGAACCGCGGGTGCCTGGCCCGGGAAATCCAGTTCTTGGCCATGGCTTCCAATTCTGCGCTGGTCAGACCGGCGGTGGCGGCAACGACCAACTCGAGAAGAGCCGGTCCTCCCCCGGTGAGCACCGCCTTGATATCCCCGGCCAGGGCGGATTTGAAGGGCTCGATATCCTTCCATTCCGGGTGCTCGGGCGCCAGCGCTTTGATTCGATCGAGGATGCACACATCCTGGACGTAGAGAGGCTGCTCGGCCCACAGGGTCCCGTCGTGGTCGAACACGGCGATGCGCTCCGGCTCGGGGACAAAATCCTTTCCCCCGGGAGCGGTCACGCGCTGAACGAAGTCTACAACGGCGTGCTTGGCCGGGCCTTCATTCCATGAACGGAGGGGATCGTCCTGGGAGGCGACCGCCGGGGATGCAAGGGTGCACAGCACGAAAACCAGGAGGAAAGCGCGGAAGGTCGGGCGGGTCTGTCTTCGGGGCATTCTCATGGAAAGTTTCCTCTTTCCTCGGGTTCAGGGTGCTTGTGGGCCGGTCCGGCTTGAGTCCGGCCTGTCGAGCCATTTCAACAAGTAGTAGTTCAGGACCGCAACGATCGCCGTTGCCGCCAGGAAGATCGGATACCCCGTTTTCCAGTTCTCCGGGCCGATGATCATGGAAAACTCGGACATGCCCAGGACCCCCGTCAGAAAGGTCAAGGGCATGAACACGGTGGTGATGAAGGTCAGGCGCTTCACGGTCACGTTGGTTTCATTGGCGGATTTTGCCATGTGATTGTTGAGCATGGACAGGTACATTTCCATGAGGCTGGTGACGATATCCCGGCAGGATTCCGTCAGTTCGAAGGACTTGGTCAAGTGGTCGTAGATGTCCCGGTAGAGATAAACGGCCTTGTCGGAGATGAACGGGCAATCCTTGCGGCAGATTTTCACGAGGATCTCGCGTTCGTGAAAGAGAGTTTTGCGCAGAGTCAGCAGGTCGCGGCGCAGGTGGAGGAGTTCGGCCGGATTGAATCGGGCAAGATCGGCCAGGATGGTTTCTTCGGCGCTGTCCAGGTCTTCCTCCACGGCTTCGATGGCCAGGAACTTGCGGTCCACGATCTGATCCAGCAGGACGTGCAGGAGGAATGCCGGACCCTGCCGGGCATTCTCGATGTTCCGCTCGAGGATTCGAGGAAGGTCTTGGAGCAGGGCCTGATCGTCTGCGGCGTTTGCGCGAACGGTGATGAGAAACCGGTCCCCCAGGACCACGTCCAATTCATGCACGGACAGGGTGTGATGGGAGAAATCGAAGGTGTTGAACACGAAAAAGGTATTCCGGGGATAGTCTTCCATCTTGGGAAGCTGTTTTTCGTCCAGGCAATCCTCGACGGCAAGAGGATGCAGGGCGAAAAGATCCACCAGGGGGAGGAGTTCCTCACGGGTCGGGTGTGAAAAATCCAGCCAGACGAAGCCTCCCTCCCGGGTGCGGGCCGGGGCCTCCTCGATGGCGGTGAATCGAGCGAGTTCGCCCGAGGGGGAAATATGAAAGAACCGGGATTGGTGCATGGCCTTCGGAGTGCCTCCAATGTGGTTTCACGACCCTTCTAATCGGTTCTCCGTTCCCCTGTCAATTTGTCTTGGTGGAACGGCTCTCCGAGGTGGGTTCCGGGCCGAGTCGGAGGACCTCTTCCCGAAGGCCCCGGGTGATGGCGTCGTATTCGCCCAAGTTCGGATCGTGTTCCCAGCCCCTGTGGCGCAACTCCTGCCACGACCGGGGCCTGCCGAAGAAAACCCCGATGGGTGAGGGCCGGGGGAAGGTCCGGGTCGGGCTCCAAGCCTCATAGGAACCCACGATGCGGGTGGGGACCACGGGGACGTTCAGCTCCTTTGCCAGGATGGCCGCTCCCTTCTTGAACGGCTGCATCTCGCCTCCAACCGTTCGTGCGCCTTCCGGAAAAACGCACAGGACCTTGCCGTGACGCAGCACATCGGCCGAT
>JARKQW010000195.1 GCA_029974695.1 Syntrophobacteraceae bacterium
CTTCAGAGCTTCAGATGCGATTCCCATTTATTCCCTCACATTGATGAATTCGTAGGCTCCAAGCTCACCGTCTTTGGCGGCGGCAATTCTCTCCACCATTTCCTCGAAGTTTTGTACCGTCACATCGCGACCTCCGAGGCCCACCAGGAAGTTGCCCACCTTGGGGTAATGCTTCCGGTCGTACAGGACGGACTTGATTTCCAGGGCCACCGGAGCGGAAATTTCTCCACCCGCAAACGCACTGACTCGGTCGAGAAGCACCAGGTTCTTGGCGCCCTTGATGGCGTCGAAGAGTTCCTTTGCAGGGAAGGGACGGAAGACGCGAAAACGGACCAGGCCGACCTTCTTGCCCTGGGACCTCAGGTGGTCGATGGCGGTCATGGCCGTTTGGGCGATGCTGCCCATGGTGACGATGATGGTGTCGGCGTCCTCGCTCTTGTAGGTTTCGATCAGCTTGTATTTGCGACCGAACTGCTTGCCCCATTCGTCGAAGATTTCCTGGATGACCGGCTTGGAGTTCTTGAGGGCCTCATCCTGGGCCTTGCGGGCTTCGGTGTAGACGTCCGGCATGCCCACGGGACCAAAGGTCACGGGATTGGCCGGGTCGAGGCGGAGCTGGGGCTTGAAGGGAGGCAGGAATTTCTTCACCTCGTCCTTGTCCGGCATCAAGAAGGGCTCGATCACGTGGCTCAGGGTGAAGCCGTCCAGGTTGACCTGCACCGGCAGAAGGACCCTCTTGTCCTCGGCAATCCGGAAAGCGATGGGCATGAGGTCCACCACTTCCTGGCCGAATTCGCCGATGAGCTGAATCCACCCGGTGTCTCGAGCGTACATGAGATCGGCATGGTCGTTCCAGATGCTGATGGGGGCGCTCAAGGCCCGGTTGGCCACGGCCATGACGATGGGCAGACGGAGGGACGCCGCGATGTAGCAAAGCTCCGACATCAAGGCGTATCCCTGGGAACAGGTGGATGTGAAGGTGCGGGCACCGGCGGCGCTGGACCCGATACAGCAGCTCATGGCGCTGTGCTCGGATTCCACGGGGACAAATTCGGCGTCCAGATGACCATCAGCCACCATCTCGGAGAGGTGCTCCACGATGTGAGTCTGGGGCGTGATGGGGTACGCGGCTACCACATCCACATCACAGAGGCCTACCGCTTCGGCAGCTGCAATGGAGACTTCCATTCCAACGTGTTTCGACATATTAATCGCCCTCCTGTACCATGGTGATCGCATCTACAGGGCATTCTTTGGCGCAAATTCCGCAACCCTTGCAGTGATAGTAGTTTTGAACGTAATAGCCCTCGGCGTCTTTGCTGTACACCATGTCCGGGCAAAAGATGTAGCACTGTCCGCACTTGGTGCACTTCTCGCGGTCGGTTACCGGACGTTGAGCTGCCCAGTCGCCCGTCTTGAGCTCGGCCGCGTTGCCCGGCGTGGTGATGGCAATCCCCAGGTTCAACTCTTTCCAGCTGATGATTCCGGTCTCTTTAGCCACAGCTTAACCCTCCACTTTCGTCTCATCGAAGGCGCGCTTGCACGAATTCATGTTTTTTGCCGCAATGGGGCCGAAACGATGATCGATGGGACCTGCCAGTGATTCCATGGAAATCACCTCAGGCGCCGCCTTGACCAATGCCCCCAACATGGTGGTGTTGGTGATGGGAACCCGCATGGTCTCCACGGCGATCTTGCTGGCATCCACCACCGCAAGTTTGGCCTTGATCCCCGTTTCCTTACGCAGTTCCTCGGCACTCTTGGTGGTGTTCACGATCACCATGCCCCCTTTTCTGAGCCCGGCTTCCACATTCACCAGCTTCAGAAGGGTGGGGTCCAGAACGACCACAATGTTCGGCTCGTACACCTTTTCGCGGGTGGAGATGGGCGTATCGCTCACCCGAACGAACGCCATGACCGGCGCACCGCGACGCTCCGGGCCAAAACTTGGGAAAGCTTGGGCATGCTTCCCCGATTCAATTGCGGCCAGGGCGGTGAGTTCCGCCGATGTGACTGCTCCCTGACCTCCTCGACCATGAAAACGAATCTCAATCATGTCTTCACTCCAATTTCTTCGTTACGGGCCACCGCGCTCACGTCCGAGAGGCCTTGCACCCCTCCAGCTCGAGCATTCCGACAGAGAACTCTTGTTACTGTTTCCGGTTGAGGGTTTGTCTCACATTAGTAAACTTTTTTTGATATCTAGCAACAATCAAAAAAAAAGGTCAAGAATATTTTCGCCGCTTGTGCATCTTTTTCGCCCAAAGCAAGGGGATCTTCAGCCCGACTTCGCTCAGAACCGGTGAGCATACCAGGCCCTTGGACCCCGGGGGGCGGGATGTCGGAAGCGGCTCCGGATCCCTTTTCCCGGGGACCGGTCCTTGGGCGTTGTCCGATCTTGATTCGGATTCGATTTTCCTTATTCTGATGAAGAAGTGTCCGGCAGGGACGGTTCTCGTCCCTATCGTCGACGGGCGGGAAAGGGCTCCGTACTGCGTGGAGGGAAAGCCCTTTTTTTTCAGCCGGTTCCGAATCTTGAAAGGGTTTTGCTCTTGCCCGGAAGGAGGAGCCCATGTCCATGTGGTTTTTTGACGAAATGGAGGAGAGCGCAGAGTACCTGAGGCTCAGGGAAGAGGCTCTGCAATGCGAAAGGGAGTACCTCGAAGGGATGCGTGCGTTGCAGGAGGCGGAAAGGCAGTTGCGGAATCATCCCGACGGGGAGAATCTTCGCCTGCGGGTGGAAGAGATCCGGGGGCGGCTGGCGGAGATGGAAGCCCGCTGCCGATGGATCTCTTCGGACGTTCCCATGGAAATGGCCCTGTGGGCCCCTCCCCACGGCTAAGGGACGATCTCGAGAAGGCCTGCTTCCGGCCCGATGGTGCCGTGGGCCTTCCGGATTGAATGAGAATCCCGAAATAGGGAAGCGTCGACTTCGGCGTGCCCGGATCCGTACGGAATTCGCCTTCGGCCATGCGTTTGTGACATCCAAGGATTGCTTCGCGAAGGGAGGCCTTTGTCGCCTCCTATTCCTGCATTCCACAGTTTTGCCCCGGGCGTCGTCCCGACTGCCGACCCGTGGGCGGGACCCTCCCGGCAGGTTCAATGATCCTTTTCCCGCGGCGGATCCGCTCGGGGTGCCGCACGAGGCCGAAACGGCCAAAGACCCTGTCGGTGCATTGCATCCCGGCGGTTCCTGGTGTAGGCTGCGGGGCGACGTGGAAAGCCGATGCTGATGGAAAGCGTGCCCACAGGAGAAGGGAAGCCTGCGATGAAAGTTGTGGCGTTCAACGGGAGTCCTCGCAAGGACGGGAACACGACCATCCTCCTTCGGTGCGTTCTCGAAAGGCTCGATGGGGAAGGGATCGGAACGGAACTGATCCAGCTTTCGGAAAAGAGGATTGAAGACTGCAGGTCCTGTTACCGGTGTTTTGAAAACCAGGATCGGGAGTGTTCGAACAAAGAAGACGACCTGAACGAGTGCATCGCCAAGATGGTGGAAGCGGAGGGCATTCTGCTGGGTTCTCCCACCTATTTTGCCAACGTCGCCCCGCGGATGAAGGCCCTCATCGACCGGGTCGGTCTGGTGGCCTTTGCCAACCCGGGGATGTTCCGACACAAGGTGGGGGCTTCGCTGACGGCAGCCAATCGTCTGGGGGCCTGCCACACCTTGGACGCCATGAACCGCTTTTTTTACTGCTTTGAAATGTTTCTGGCCGGATCCAACTACCCCAACATGGCATTGGGCCTGGAGAAAGGGGATGTGGAGAAGGACGAGGTGGGGATGGAGACCATGAGGCTCCTGGGAGTCAACATGGCTCTGCTGCTAAAGAAGCTCCACTCCTGAAGCTCCAACCTTAAGAAGAAATCGGGCCCCTGGGGGCCCGACTCCCAATGAGGTTGGACAGTGTTGCCAAGCTGACGATTGCCTTGTGCCACAATCCCTACTATGTGTCAAGTACAGCATAACGCAAAATCCCGACATCACCTTCCTTAAAGACCTAAAATCGGTATAATTCACTTATTTTCAGGAGATTTGTGCCTCTTTCGACCATTCCGATTTTGAGGGCGCGGATCCTCCGAGTACGGGGCCGGTTTCCCTTGACAGGGACATTCCCCCATATATACTTGCCTACGCCATATGTCATGTCATACATAGCGTGCGACAACTCCGCCGATGGAATCGGCAACTTCAGTCCCATCCTGACCGGGAGATTGTATGAAACGACCCTCTCCGACGGTTCGGCTCCATCTTTGGCTCGAAAACGGCGAAGGCGTGTACTTCGGCATGGGGCGGGCCATGTTGCTCCTCAAGGTGCAGGAATTGGGGTCCCTAAAGAAAGCGGCCGATCAGATGGGCATGTCCTATCGAGCCGCCTGGGGCAAGATCCGCAAGAGCGAAGAGATCCTGGGGATTCGGCTCATTGCGTCCAACGGGTGCCGCAAGGAGGGGTGCCAGTTGACGGAGGAGGGCCTGCGGATCACGGAAAAATTCCTCCGCTGGTTCCAGGAAGTGGAGGACGATGCTCTTCGTAAGGCCGGAGAAATCTTCGACTGTCGCGTGGAGCGCTATGGGAGTTGAACCGTCGCCCACCCCCATCGTGCCTGGTAGTCCGATCCCGCAGGGTATGTGCTTATCTTAACACATTGAAATACTGGGACAAATGGGCTATTCCCCAAGTCATCATCGGTTGCGGATTTTCGAAAAGCGTTCTGTTTCTCATCCCCTGCGATCTGTGAATGCGCGGCTCATAGGAACTGCGGGCCCATGGGCTTTCCTCGGGAAGCCGTGGGTGCCCGCCAAGGGGAAGGAAACCGTCTCCTGCTTTTCGAGGGCTCGGCGGTCCGCATGTCCCCCGGAATCGGGGTTTTCGTCAAGAGCATGACCGAAAATGTGGAATGGAGGGAATTCAGGCCTTAGTTAGGAGGGACAGCATGGGAATTACGCGCCGGGAGTTTCTGACGGTCTCCGGTGCCATGGGCGCAGGACTGGCTCTGTCATCCCTCGGGATGGATTTGGGGCCCATCCGCGCTTATGCCCAGGAGATCAGGAAAGTGGACAAGCTGAAGACTGCCAAGGAAAGCACGTCCATCTGCTGCTATTGCTCGGTGGGATGTGGTCTTCTTTGCAGCACGGACACCAAAACCAACAAGATCCTCAACATCGAAGGGGACCCGGAACACCCCATCAGTGAAGGGGCCTTGTGCGCCAAGGGGGCCGGGATCTTCCAGACTACGGCCGCCAACGAGCACCGCCTCACCAAGGTCCTTTACCGGGCTCCGGGAAGCGACAAGTGGCAGGTGAAGTCCTGGGACTGGGCCATTGGGGAAATCGCCAAGAAGATCAAGAAGACCCGGGATGCTCATTTTATCGTCAAGAACAGCAAGGGGCAGGTGGTCAACCGCGTGGAAGCCATTGCCCACATGGGAAGCTCCAATGTGGACAACGAGGAATGTTGGGCCATCACGGCCATGGTGCGGGCCCTGGGACTGATCCATATCGATCACCAGGCCCGGGTCTGACACGGGCCCACCGTACCGGCTCTGGCAGAGTCGTTCGGACGCGGCGCCATGACCAATCATTTCATTGACCTCCAACATGCGGACGTCTTCCTCATCCAGGGGAGCAACGCGGCGGAAAACCATCCCATCTCCTTCAAGTGGGTCACCAAGGCGCAGGAAAGGGGCGCCAAGGTCATTCACGTGGACCCCCGCTTCACCAGGACCTCCGCTCGAGCCGACGTGTATGCGGCTTTGCGCTCGGGCACCGACATCGCCTTCCTGGGAGGAATGATCAAGTACATCCTGGACAACCATAGATATTTCGAAGAATATGTGAAAAACTACACCAACGCTTCCTTCCTGGTGGATGACAAATTCGGCTTCGACGACGGCCTCTTTTCCGGCTACGATCCCAACACCCGCAAGTACGACAAGGTGTCCTGGGCCATCAAACGGGATGCCGGCGGGATTCCCGAAAGGGATATGACCCTGCAGAATCCCCGCTGTGTCTTCCAGTTGCTGAAGAAGCATTATTCCCGTTACGACCTCGAAAAGGTATCTTCCATTACGGGAACCCCCGTGGAAGACCTCAAGACCGTCTATGAACTGTATTCTTCGACGGGGGTCAAAGACAAGGCGGGCACCATCATGTACGCCCTGGGCCAGACCCATCACACCACCGGGGTGCAAAATATCCGCACCATGTGCATGGTGCAGCTGCTCCTGGGCAACATGGGCATCTGCGGCGGCGGGGTCAATGCCCTGCGCGGGGAGCCCAACGTGCAGGGTTCCACCGATTTCGCCATCCTGTATCATTACCTCCCCGGCTACCTGGCGGCTCCCCGGGCCTCCCAGGTAACCCTCGAGGATTACCTCAAGAAGAACACCCCCAAGTCCACGGATCCTCGATCGGCCAACTGGTGGCAGAACTATCCCAAGTACGCCGTAAGCCTCCTCAAGAGCTGGTACGGGGATAAGGCTGCCAAGGAGAACGATTTCGGGTATGAGTGGGTGCCCAAGTTGGATGACGGACAGGATGCTTCGGTCATGTACCTCTTTGACCAAATGTATGAAAAAAAGATCAAAGGGTTCATGTGCATCGCCCAGAATCCCGCTTGCAGCCTCCCCAACTCCAACAAGGTGCGCAAGGCCATGGCGAACCTCGACTGGTTCGTCCATGTGAACATTTTTGACAACGAGACGGCCTCCTTCTGGAAGGGACCCGGCATGGATCCCAAAAAGATCAAAACGGAGGTGTTCCTCCTTCCCGCTTCCGCTTCGGTGGAAAAGGAAGGAAGCCAGACGAACAGCGGCCGATGGGTTCAGTGGAAATACCGGGCGGCGGATCCTCCGGGGGACGCCATCTCCACCGGGGACATCGTCTATCGCATCATGGCCAAGGTAAAAGAGCTCTACAAGAAGCAAAAGGGGGGGAGGTTCCCCGAGCCCATCCTGAACCTGAAATGGGATTACGCCGATGAGAAAGGCAACTTCAGCGCCCTCAAGGTTGCCAAAGCCGTCAACGGGTATTTCCTGGAAGACGTCACCGTGGGAGACAAGGTCTACAAGAAGGGCGACTGTGTCCCGTCCTTCGCCTTGCTCCAAGCCGACGGGAAGACCTCGAGCGGCTGCTGGATCTCTTGCGGAAGCTTCGCCCAGGACGGCACCAACCTCATGGCTCGAAGGAAGAAGACGGATCCCACGGGCCTGGGACTCTATCCCGAATGGTCCTGGGCCTGGCCCGTCAACCGCCGCATCATTTACAACCGGGCCTCGGTGGATCTCGAAGGCCGCCCGTACAATCCCCAGCGAGCGGTGTTGGCCTGGAAGGACGGCACGTGGGTGGGGGACGTTCCCGATGGTCCGTGGCCTCCCATGGCCGACGCCGAGAAGGGAAAATACCCCTTTATCATGAAGCCCGACGGAGTTGGGTCCCTCTTCGGTCCCGGCTTGGGCGACGGTCCCTTCCCCGAGCACTACGAACCGGTGGAGAGTCCGCTGCCCAAGAACCTCATGTCGTCCCAGCTCAACAGCCCCATCATCAAACTGTTCAAGGGCGACTGCGACGTGTACGCGAGCTGCAATCCCAAGTACCCCTTCGTCATGTCCACCTACACGTGCACCGAACACTGGTGCACGGGAGGCATCACCCGGTGGCAGTCCTGGCTCACGGAAGCGCAGCCCCAGGCGTACGTGGAAATGAGCCTCGAGCTGGCCCATCTTCGGGGTATCAAAAATGGGGACAAGGTGAAGGTGGAATCGGCACGCGGCTCCCTGGAATGCGTGGCCATGGTCACTCCCCGCTTCCGCCCGTTCAAGGTGGACGGACAGGTGATCCACCAGGTGGGAATGACGTTCAATTACGGGTGGCTTTTCCCCAAGGACTGCGGCGACAGCGCCAACCTGCTCACCCCCACCGTAGGGGACGGAAACACCATGACCCCGGAATACAAAGCGTTCATGGTCAACGTGACCAAGGCATAGGAGGGTTGATCAATGGCTAGCGGAAAATCCATATTGGTGGATACCTCCAAGTGTACCGCCTGCCGGGGATGCCAGGTTGCCTGCAAACAATGGAACGGTCTGCCGGGTACCAAGACCGAGCAGCTCGGCAACTACCAGAACCCGCAGGACTTCTCGGCCGATACCTACAAGGTGGTTCGCTTCGCGGACGGTAAATTGGAAAACGGCAAACCTTACTGGTACTTCTTCTCGGACATGTGTCGCCATTGCCTCGATCCCCCCTGCGTGGACGCCATTCAGGGGTACGTGGATGGCGGAGCCGTGAAAGACGAAGCAACCGGTGCCGTCACCTACACGGACAAATCCAAGGAAGCGCCCTTCGATGAAGTGCGCAGTTCCTGCCCGTTCGATGTCCCGAGGCAGAATGAAAAGACCAAGGTCCTGGCCAAATGCACCATGTGCATCGATCGCATCACCCACGACCGGCCCCCGGCATGCGTGAAGTCCTGTCCCACGGGAGCCATGATCTTCGGCGAGCGTTCCCAGATCTTGGACCTGGCAAAGAAACGGGTAGAAGAACTCAAGAAGACCCATCCCAAGGCCGAGGCCCTCAAAGCCGACGAAGTCCGGGTGATCTTCGTGGTGACGGATGAGCCCAAGAAGTATCACAAGTACGCTGCAGGGTAGGTCCGCAGGCAGGTCCTCCAGGCACCCCGGCGGGGTTTTCCCCCGGGGGGCCGATTCGGTTCTTGGATATTCGAGAATCCTCCCGGCGGGACTTCCTTGGGGTGCGGGCCTTCCGGCCGGAAGCCGCCCCGGGAAACCACCGGATGAGGCACGACGTGGGGCGGGGCGAAAACCCCGCCCCATGGGCTTTGGGTGAAGCAGCGGGATAGTTTCTTCCCCCTCCGCCGCCGGCTACCCCTTTCCGATCATGATGCTGGTCGCCTTGATCAGGACGCGGACTTCATCGCCCACCTTGCCGCCCAGATCTTGAGCGGCCTCCACGGTGACGATCGAGGGGATGAGGTTCCCACCACCGAGTCGACCTTCACTTTCGCCATTACCCGGCCTTCCTTCAGATCGACCGCCTTGCCTTTCAGGATATTCCGGGTGTTCAGTTGCATGCTTTTCCCCTGGATGAGGGGGTTCACATTCACACTGCTGCATTTCCCCACCGCCCTGTCGACCTAATCGGGACAATCGGTGGACAGACCTTTCGAGTTGGGCGGCGGCGTCCGGAATCGCCCCGAAATCCACCTGCGGCCCAGTGTGCCGGAGCACATTCCGCCGCGCACAGACTTGAATGCAGGGGAGACGAGCTCGTTCGACGGGACGGTCACGCAAGAAGCACTTCCTCCAGGTCGATCCCGTTGTCCATGAGAAAATGCCGGCTCTCTCGAACCCGGCCCGCTTCGTAAACCACCAGGGTCTCGGCGAAGACTCGAATATCCTCGGGGTCGTGGGTGACCATGACCATGGGGAGGTCGAAGGTGTGCCGAATCTTTACCAGCTCTTCCCGGAGCCTCCTGCGCAGGAGGGTATCGAGGGCGGAAAAAGGTTCAGCCAGGAGCAGCAGGTCCGGTTTGCGGATCAGGGCGCGGGCCAGGGCCACGCGCTGCTTCTGGCCTCCGGAAATGTCGGCGGGAAAACTCCCGGCAAGCTGAGAGATCTCAAAAATTCCGAGGAATTCCATGATTTGGCGCCGGTCTTCCCGGGACAGGCCCCGGTGCCATGTTCTTCTCAGGCCAAACCCCACATTGTCCATCACGGTGAGGTGGGGGAAGAGGGCGTAGTCCTGGAAGACGTAGCCGATATTCCGGTGGCGCGAAGGGACATTGATGCCGTTTTGGGAATCGAAGAGCACCTGTCCGTTGAGGGCGATTTTTCCTGCATCGGGCGTCACCAGGCCCGCGATGGATTGCAGGGTGAGCGTCTTCCCGGAACCGGACGGGCCGAAAAGGACGACACACCGGTCCCGGGAGGAAAAGGCCACACGGAGCTCGAATTGCCCGGCCCGGGAGCTCATCCTTTTTTCCACCTCCACGCGTATGACCATGTCAGGGTTTCCCAAACCCGTACCTGGAAAGGATCTCCTGTCCTTCCCGGTTGAGCACGAAATCAACGACGCGTTGGGCAAGGTCCTTCTTCCCGGTGGCCGCCGCCACGGCGATGGGGTAGAGGATGGGCTGATGCTGTTGGAGAAGGGCAACGACCCGCACCTTGTCCTTGGCCTGGGCCGCATCGGTGGCAAAGACAAATCCGGCGTCCACCTCGCCTCGGGCGACGTAGTCCAGCACCTGGCGGACATGGTCCCCCGGGATGAGCTTGGAACCCAACTTTTCCCATAAACCTTCATTCTCCAAGGCTTCCCGGGCGTATCGGCCCGCGGGAACCGTCTCGGGATTTCCCAGGGACACCCTGGTGACCTCTTTGGCCAGGAGATCCCGCGAGCCCTGGACGGGGGTTTTGGAACCCACGGGAAGGATCAGCACCAGGCCGTTGCTCACAAAGTTCTTCCGGGTCTCGGGAAAGATCAGCCTCTTTTCTTGGGCGTGGTTCATGGTTTTCTGGTCCGCCGAGGCGAAAACGTCCACGGGCGCTCCCGTTTCCATCTGCTGCTACAGGGCCCCCGAGGCGGCGAAGTTGGGGATCACCTTCGTTCCCGGGTTTGCGGCGGCGAATTTCCCGGCGATTTCCTGGAAGGCATTGGTGAGGCTCGCCGCCGCGGAAACGATGAGTTCCTGTTCCGCCATCCCTTTCGCCGGGCTTATCGGGGGCATGCCGAGAAGGGCCAAGGCCGCCGCGATAACAACCAGTAGCTTTTCCTTCATCGATCAACCTCCTTGAGATATTGGGTTTTGAGAATCTTCCCCGATGAGACGAGAATCACCACGCAAACCAACGAGGTAATGAGCACAAGGGTGGCGGCCAGTCGGTCATTGCCTGCCTGGACCGCTTCGTACACGGCCAGGGAGAGGGTCTGGGTCTTGCCGGGCAGGTTGCCCGCCACCATGAGGGTGGCGCCGAACTCCCCCATAGCCCGGGCAAAGGCCAGCATGGTTCCCGCCAGGATCCCGCGCCAGGCCAGGGGCAAAGACACCCGGAAAAACACCGCGGTCTCGGACAGGCCCAGGGTCCGGGCCGCCCGTTCCAGGTTGGAGTCGACCCCTTCAAAAGCGCTGCGTGCGGCCTTGAAAACCAGGGGCAGGGAAACGACGGACGAAGCAAGTACCGCCCCCTGCCAGGTGAACATGAGACTGATGCCCAGGGCGTCGTAGAGCCAATGCCCGATCCAGCCTTTGCGCCCGAACACCACGATCAGGAAATAGCCCATCACGGTAGGCGGCATGACCAGGGGCAGGGTCAGGATCGCGTCGGCCCATTCCCTGCCGGGAAACCGCACCCGGGTCAACAGAAAGGCGGAGGAGACCCCGATCAGGAAGGCCGCCAGGGTGGCGAATCCCGCCACCTTCAAGGTCAGGAGCAGCGGTATGAGGCTCTGGGACATGGATCGGCTCGTCCTTTCTCGAGATCCCGACATGCGTCGTATATAGACGACACTATACATTGACGCACAGTCTAATGCAAACCGGATGTCCATTTTCGACGGCATAAATGCCCGCTCGAAGGGCCGGGATCCGTCCCGGGGCCTCGGGAACTTGTCCGCAACCAGGCTCAGCCGCCATCTCTTCGAGCTGCTTGTCGCCCCCATGCCTTCCAGCGACGGACGGGTTCCACCGAGGGACGGTCCCCAACGTGCTCAATGAGTGCCGGCCGCGCCACGGTACCTGCTCTCCGTTCCGAATCCGGCAACGGTTTTGGGGGAGCGCAGCAAACGCTTCCGTTTCCGGAGGGGTTCAAGGGGGGAAGTGCCCGGAATGGGTGGAGCACGGGAAAGGAGATTTCCCGTTGCGGGGTTCCGGGGACCGTCCGGGTGGGATGGAACGTGCCGGGCCAAAGAAGCGGCACCGGCGGTCGGAGGTTCTTTCAGGTATTGCCGACGACCTTGCCGGTACAGGAAGATTCGTACCCCGGCAGGGACGCCAGTTCTTCGCGAAACGAGCGCGTTTGGAGCACATCGAGGATCAATGCGACGGCGGGATGGTCCATGAGATCGACGGGAACCACCAGGTCGCACCGAACGGCCTCGATGGGAACGAAATCCAGGCCGTGGGCTGCGGCAACGGCGCGAAGCCCCAGGGCTGCGTCGGCCAGGCCGTAGACCACCATGAGGGCTCCCTGGGTGTGGTTCGAGACCAGGTGGTTGTATCCGCGGATGCTTTCGGTGCGAACCCCCGCCCTCGCCAGGTGCTCGTCCAGCAG
>JARKQW010000214.1 GCA_029974695.1 Syntrophobacteraceae bacterium
CGGGCCAAAAGGATCACCAAAGCATACGTGCTGGACTTCGATCTGCATTTCGGAGACGGCACGGTGAACATTCTCGAGCCCAAAGGGTACGTGACCATTCACAACCCCGAGGACGACGACCGGGAATCGTACCTGAAAGAAGTCGAGCTTTCCCTTCAACGGGCCCAGATGGATATTATCGGCGTATCGGCCGGGTTCGACAATCATCGGCTGGATTGGGGGGGACTGCTGAACACCGAAGACTACCAGGTCATGGGCTACCTGGTGCACGAGACGGCCGTGAAGCGAGGGATCGGCTGTTTCGGCGTCCTGGAAGGGGGATACAATCACAGCGTCCTGGGACAGAATGTCCGGGCGTTTCTGCGGGGATTGCGGGGGCTGAAACCCTAACCCCTCCCCAGAGGGGATGCTAAGGGAGGAATGAGAAGACAAGCCCCCGGACGCGAGGACGTGTCCTGGGCGCAAGGCAAAACCGTGTTTGCGTGTTCGTTAGAAACTTCTTGACAGGATGATCCGAATTCCAGTATACAAAGGTGTTTAAAATCACTCTGGGATGAGGAGGGTTTCTAATGATCAAAAGTCCTTGCCTGAGTTGTGACCGAGCCAAAGAAGACAAGAACAAGTGCTTGGAAAACTGCGAGAAATTGCGCGAGTACCAGGAGTTGATTCTGAAGCAGGGGATTTACGCGACCATGTGATCATGGTTCTCCACCATCTTCCCCGGGCGGCCGTGCCGGCCGCCTTTTTTGTCCGATCCCGAATTCTCACGGGCCGGAAAGCGGGGCAAGATCGATAGACTTACCCACGGAGGAATTCTCATGTACGTAGTGTTTCAGTCTGGGGGCAGGCAGTACCAGGCCAAACTGGGAACGGTAGTCAAGGTGGAAAGGATCCCCGGAAGCGTGGGGGACAGGGTCACCCTGGATCGCATCCTCCTGTGTGCTCGGGAAGACCAGGTGGAGGTGGGTCGGCCCCTGCTGGACGGCCTGGCCGTTCAAGGGCGCATTGTGGAGCAGGGACGGGGGAAAAAGATCCTGATTCTGAAGCATAAGCGACGAAAGGACTATCGCAAGAGGCAGGGACATCGACAGGCCTATACGGCCCTTTTGATCGAATCCGTTGCCCGTGGGGCCGCGGAACAGGCCTGAGGCAAATCGGGACACAGGGTCGTGCCGGTCACGAAGAATTTCGATGGAGGATTGATCCATGGCACATAAGAAGGCGGGAGGCAGCTCCCGAAACGGACGCGACAGTGCGGGGCAACGCCGGGGGGTCAAAAAATACGGAGGCGAATTTGTTCGCGCCGGAAACATTCTGGTGCGCCAGCTGGGCACGAAATTTCATCCGGGCAAGAACGTAGGCGTGGGCAGGGATTACACACTCTTTGCGCTCATTGACGGCATCGTTTCCTTCGAATACCGAGACAAGACCCGTCAGCAAATCAGCGTCTATCCCATCCCTACCCAGTCCTGAGGTCCTTGAGGTCCCGCTTGGCCGCTTTCGCGGCCGGGTGCGGCTTCCCAATCCGGGGAGCGTTCCGGCTGCGGGCCCGTCGGGTCCATCCCATTCCCAAACCGACATTCCCGGCCATGAAGAGAAGACGGGGGCGGCTTTCGCCCCTTCTTCTCGGCAGCGGGACTTCCGATCACCGAATCGCGCCGGGCCGGGGCAGGGACGGGATGTTATTCCGGACCCCGGGGCTCGGGTCCGGTCGCTGTCCTGCAACGGCGGGTTGTCTTTTCTAGGCCCTCGAAGGGCTCATTCGCCATCCCCCGGGCGGCGGGGGAGGTTCCGTTTCCAAGGATCGGCGCGGTGTCATGAAATTTGTGGATGAAGTGAAGATCACGGTACGGGCAGGAAAGGGCGGAAACGGCTGCGTGAGCTTCCGGCGGGAAAAGTATGTCCCCCGTGGGGGACCCGACGGGGGCGACGGCGGCAACGGAGGAAGCGTCCTCCTGACGGCCTCCCGGAGAAAGCACACCCTCCTCGACTTTTATTACCGGCACCTGTTTCGGGCGCCGGCGGGAAAGCACGGGCAGGGCCAAAACAAGCACGGGAGAGGCGGCCGAAGTCTCGTTCTGGAGGTTCCCGTCGGGACCCTGGTCAAAGACGCCGTGACGGGAGAGGTCCTGGTGGATTTGGATGAACCCGGCCAAAGCTGGACCGCTGTCCGGGGAGGCACGGGGGGCCGGGGAAATGCCCGATTTGTGTCTTCGGTTCGCCAGGTACCTCGGGAGGCGGAAGAAGGCCGGGAGGGAGAGGAACGGGACCTGGTGCTGGAACTCAAACTCATGGCGGATGCCGGGCTCGTGGGACTGCCCAACGCCGGGAAGTCCACCCTCATCGCAGCGGTCTCGGCTGCCCGGCCCAAGATCGCCGATTATCCCTTCACCACCCTGGTCCCCCACTTGGGAGTGGTTCGCTGTGGGGAATTCGAGCCCTTTGTGTGGGCGGACATCCCCGGGCTGATCCGAGGAGCCCACCAGGGAACGGGTCTGGGAATTCGTTTTCTTCGCCACATCGACCGCACGCGTCTGCTGGTTCACGTCATTGACGGATCCGCCCTTCCCTCCGAAGACCTCCTTGATCCCTACCGGCAGGTGGAAAGCGAACTGTCTCGGTATTCGGAGGAAATGGGAAAAAAGCTCCGGATTATCGTGATCAACAAGACGGACCTCCTGCCCGACCCTCGAGAGCGGCAACGGATTGCCGATGTCTACGCAACCACGGGCCATAAAGTCCTGTTGGTCTCCGCCCTGCAGCGCCGGGGAACCGATGCCCTGGTTCGCTTGGTGGCCGAAACCCTCTCGAAGCTCCGCGACGCTCAGCGGATTTCGGCCGGGTTTCCCGAGGAATCGGAAGGTTGCGGGGGTACTGAGGGCGGCCGTCAAGGCCCGGGCACCCGCCGCCGGGGTCCGGATTTCGATTGATTTTGTACAACCTCCCAATATATCTAAGGATTATAGGGACGGGTGCCCCACAGAGTCGAGGATGCCCGCGGCATCCGCAGTGAAAGGGGCAGGGGCCGTCCTCCGCGGCGGAAACCGGTGGTTCCGTTCCGGTCTGCGAGGTCGGAACCCTCTCTGAATCGCCCTGCGGGAAAACTCATGGAGAGAGGAGTCTGCGTGACGACGGAAGGCACGGATCGGAAGGCTCTTTTTGGACGGTGTCGCCGCCTGGTCATCAAGGTGGGAAGTGCAGTACTGACCGGACCTCAGGGGCTGAACCGCGTCATGATCCATCGGCTCAGCGATCAGATGGCGGAATTGAGGGAACGGCTCCCCGAGTTGGGCATCGTGGTGGTTTCCTCGGGGGCGGTCGCCTCGGGAGTCCGAAAACTGGGGCTGGCCGAGCGTCCCCGAACCATTCCCCAAAAGCAGGCGGCGGCCGCCGTGGGTCAGGGCGCCCTCATGGAGGCGTGGGAAGCCGCCTTCGAGAAGTACGACCTGCACGTGGCCCAGGTTCTCCTGACCAGGGAGGACCTGGCCCATCGCCATCGGTATCTGAATGCCAGGAATACCCTGGAAACCCTGCTGGACTGGAGAATATTGCCCATCATCAATGAAAATGATACGGTGGTGGTCGAAGAAATCAAGTTCGGGGACAACGATCAACTATCGGCCCTCATTGCCGGTCTGATCGGGGCGGACCTGGTGATCAACATGACGGACACGGAGGGACTCTACGATTGCGATCCCCGCCTCAACCCTTCCGCCAACCTGATCCCCGTGGTCCACCGGGTGGACTCGAGGCTGTTGGCCTGTGCCGCTCCTCGGCCCGGGACCGTGGGAACCGGAGGCATGCGGAGCAAATTGAATGCGGCGAGGAAGTGCCTGGCTTCGGGCATTCCCATGATCATTGCCCCCGGCCGGGAAAGGGACCTGCTCCTTCGCTTGTTTCAGGGAGAACCTCTGGGCACTCTCTTTCTTCCCCGGGAGCGGCTCTACCAGGGCAAGAAGGTCTGGCTGGCGAACCTGCCGAAGCCGGCGGGAAACCTGACCCTGGACGAAGGGGCCGTTGCGGCGCTCCAACGGCGGGGGAAATCCCTGCTCCCCATTGGGGTCAAGGCTGTACACGGGACCTTCGGGGTGGGGGCCCCGGTACGTTGCCTGGACCCGCAGGGCCGGGTGATCGGGGTGGGCCTTACGAACTACAAGTCCGGGGAGATTGATCTCATCAAGGGACACCGGAGCGAGGAAATTGAAAGCATCATCGGGTACCGGCACTCGGACGAAGTGATCCACCGCAACAATTTCGTCGTGATCAGCGAAGGAATCGAGGACTTTGAGGGAGGATCCGATGCGTGATGAAATCCTGACCATGGCTCGAGATGCGAGGGCTGCGGCCCATGAGATGGCCAAAGTGAACAGCGACCGCAAACGTAAGGCCCTGGAGGCGGTGGCTGTCGCCCTGGAAAAGAGCCGTTCCCGGATTGGCGAGGCCAACGACAAGGACGTTCGGGAGGCTCTGAAAAAGGGGCTTTCCGGGGCCAAAGTGGATCGTCTGCGCCTGTCGGACAAAGTCATTCAAGAAATGGTGGGCGGTTTGAGAGAAGTGGCGGCCCTTGCCGATCCCGTGGGGGAAGTGACCCGCATGTGGGTCCGCCCCAACGGTTTGCGGGTGGGCAGGATGCGAATCCCCCTGGGGGTGATCGGCATCATTTACGAATCCCGGCCCAACGTCACCATCGACGCGGCCGCTCTGTGCGTCAAGGCCGGCAATGCCGTGATTTTGCGGGGAGGGTCGGAAGCATTTGAATCCAATCGATGCCTGGCGGACATCCTCCAGGAAGTCCTCGAAGCGGAGGGTCTCCCGGCCACCGCGGTGCAAATGGTGGGAACGACGGACCGGGAAGCCGTGCTCGAGATGCTCAGGTTGGAGGAATTCATCGACGTCATGATCCCCCGGGGCGGGGAGGACCTCATTCGCTTTGTGACCGAGCATGCGCGAATGCCCGTCCTCAAACACTACAAGGGGGTATGCCACATTTTCGTGGACCGGGAGGCCGACCTGGACATGGCGGAAAAGGTGTGCATGAACGCCAAGGTGCAGCGACCCGGCGTCTGCAATGCCATGGAAACCCTCCTGGTGGACGAGGCGGTGGCGGAGAAATTCCTGCCCCGCATGATCGAGTCCCTCCGGAAGGAAGGGGTGGAAATCCGCGGTTGCCCGCGCACTCGCCAACTGGTGGGCGACTGCTTGCCCGCCGGGGAAGAAGACTGGTCTGCGGAATACCTGGACCTGATTTTGGCGGTCCGCGTGGTTTCGGGGATGGATGAGGCCATTCGGCATATCACCCGGTACGGTTCCCAACACACGGAAGCCATCCTTACGGAGAACTTTGAAAGGGCCCATCGGTTTCTGCAGGAGGTCCAGTCTTCCCTGGTCCTGGTGAACGCTTCCACGCGCTTCAATGACGGGTTCCAACTGGGATTGGGGGCCGAAATCGGCATCTCCACGTCCCGACTCCACGCCTTTGGCCCCATGGGTGTGGAGGAGTTGACGACGACCAAGTTCGTGGCCCTGGGGAACGGACAGGTGCGGACCTAGGAATTCAGGGACGAAAAACACGAATTGGAGCCTGTGGAGCCTTGAGACTGGGGATATTGGGAGGCACCTTCGATCCGGTTCATGTGGGACATCTCCGGATTGCAGAGGAAGCCGTGGAGTTCCTGGCGCTGGACACGCTGCTGTTCATTCCCGCGGCAATTCCGCCCCACAAGGGAGCAACGGGGATTCTTCCCTTCGAATACCGCTACGAGATGCTCCGGCTGGGTATCCAGGGAAATCCGCGGTTCCAGGTGTCCGCTCTCGAAAAGGATTTCCCCGGCAAATCCTACACGGTCGTCACACTGGGCAGGCTGAGAGAGCAATCCCCCCCGGACGCCGAGCTATTCTTTCTCGTGGGGATGGATGCCTTTTTCGAAATGGGTTCGTGGTGGCATTACCGGGAGCTGTTCCGATTGGCATCCATCGTGGTGCTTCACCGGCGGGGGTATTCCGAGGGATCCGTGGGCGATTTTCTGAGGGCCAAAGTTTCAGCGGGGTATTTCCGAGGCAGGGAGGAGCTCAAGTTTGAGGACCCCGCCCTGAAGCCGGTGTATCTCCTGGCCAATACCCTCATCGAGGTGTCTTCCACCCGGATCCGACGGCTGGTGGCCCAGGGGCGCTCCATTCGATACCTGGTTTCCGAGGCCGTGATGGGCTATATTCAACAAAACCGGCTGTACCGACTGGAAGCCGGGAAACCCGGAGAAAAGGGGAGCGTGGGATCATGAGCCTCACACAGGGGCCAGCTAAGGCGAACCGGGAAGGAGAGGGCCTCGGCGCACGAGAGAAAGCCGCTCTCTGTGCCCGGGAAGCGGAGCGCTTCCTGGCCCAGGACCTGGTCCTCCTGGACGTATCGGGTCTGTCTTCTTTTGCGGACTATTTCATCCTCTGCAGCGGCAAGTCCGGTCGACAGGTCCAAAGCATTGCCGAGAACCTGGAAGCCCGTCTTCGGGAGCACGGCCTCCGGCCGTTGGGGGTGGAAGGCAGGCAGGAAGGCCATTGGATTCTCATGGATTACACCGACGTCATCATTCATATCTTTTATGAGCCTGTTCGTCCTTTTTACGACCTGGAAAGTCTCTGGTCGGAGGCCAAAAGGATTCGCACGGGGCCCACTGGGGGCCCGGTGCAGTGTGCGGCCTCCGATCCTTCATGACTTCCGAGCGTTCGGAAGACGGGAGGCCGGGATGTCCATCGAGACGACGAAAAGGGGGTTGCGCCCGCCAAACGGTTCAGGGTTCGGATGCGGTGGGGGACACAAGGAGGAAAACGGGCCCCGGCGGCCGAGAGACCCGTTCGGGATGAATCGTTGGTTCCGTTCGGTTCGGGGACGCCGGTTCCTGGTCCCGGTGGTGGTCTGGCTCCTGTGCCTGAGCCTGGCGATGCCCGGGCCCGCGGTTTGGGCCTTGGGACTGGGGGACGAGAAGGAACTGGGGCGAAAAATCCTGGGCCAGATTCGAGCGCACATTCCCCTGGTGGAAGATCCCGCCATTGTGAGCTACGTGCAATCGGTGGGAAACCGGATCGTGAGAGAGCTGGGGACCACTTCCTACGAGTACCAGTTCTATGTGGTGGATTCTTCGGTCCCCAACGCCTTTGCCATTCCGGGGGGGTACATATTCGTCTTCCGGGGGCTGATCGAATTCATGGCCGGCGAAGGGGAACTGGCGGCCATTCTCAGCCATGAAATGGCCCACATCCAGGGACGTCACGTCCATCGACAGATGGATGCAGGCAAGGTGCTGACCGCCGCCGCCCTGGCGGGCGTTTTGGCCGGGGTGCTCCTGGGTTCGGCCACGGGCAACGCCTCGGCATCTCCCGCCGTTGCCATGGGAAGCGTCGCCGGAAGCCAGGCCCTGGGATTGAAGTACAGCCGGGAAAACGAGCAGGAAGCGGATCAGCTGGGGCTCAGCTATCTCAGCTCCGCCGGGTATCCTCCCCGGGACATGGTGACCGTGATGCAGCGGCTCAACGACGTGAAGTTGCGCAGCAATTCCCGGATTCCTTCCTACCTGTCCACCCACCCGGACACGGGGGACCGCATTCAGTACCTGACCGATCTGTGCAATAAATACCCCCAGAAGCAAGCCTCCAAGAATTCCAAAGGCAGGTCTTCGGACTTTCAGCTGATGCAGGCCGGTCTCATTGCCGAGTACGGGGATACCAAGGTGGCCCGGGACCGGTTCGATCGTCCCAACCCAACCCTCGCCGAGACCTACGGGTTGGCGAGGCTCTATCTGCGGCTGGGACGGACCGAAGAGGCCGTGTCGTATCTGTTGGAAGCCGCCCGTAAGGAACCCGGCAGCCCCTTCATCCTGTGCACTCTGGGCAACGCGTATTTCCGGCAGGGCAGGCTTCAAGACGCCCAGCGGGTGCTCCAGACCTGCTTGAAGCTGGATCCTTCGAAC
>JARKQW010000222.1 GCA_029974695.1 Syntrophobacteraceae bacterium
GCCTTCACCGGCGCCATCAAGGAAAGAAGGGGCCGCTTCGAACTGGCCCACCAGGGAACGGCCTTTCTGGACGAAATCGGAGAAATGAGCCAGAAGCTCCAGGTGAAGCTCCTGAGATTTCTCCAGGAAAAGAAATTCGAAAGGATCGGCGGGACCCGCACCATCCAGGTGGATGTGGGGATCATTGCCGCAACCAATAAGGATTTGGAAAAGGCCGTGGCCTGTGGTGAGTTTCGGGAGGATCTCTACTATCGCCTGAACGTGATCCCCATTCGAGTCCCTCCCCTGAGGGAGCGGGACGGGGACGTGCCTCTCCTGGTTCACCACTTCCTCAGGCGCCACTGCCGGGAAAAGGAAATCCCCCTCAAAAAGCTCTCGAAGACCGCCGCCGCCGCCCTGGACCAGTACGCCTGGCCCGGCAACGTGCGGGAGCTGGAAAACCTCATCGAAAGGCTCGTCATCCTCACCGATTCGGACGAAATCGGGATCGAGGACCTGCCTCCCCGCATTCGGCAGCAACAGTTCCAGAAACCGGTCTCCCGCCCCTTCCCGGAACTCACCGAGGAGGGAATGGACCTCAAAAAGACCCTGGACGACCTGGAAGACCGCCTCATCCTGGATGCCCTGAAGATGGCCGGAGGGGTCAAGAACAAGGCCGCCCAGCTGCTGGGGCTCAACCGGACCACCCTCATCGAAAAGATGAAAAAGAAAAAAATCCTCTATCCCGCCTGAAGCCTTCCGCCGTTTCATGGACGCCGCACCGCGAAGGTCCGGTTCCGCGAAGCATGCCCGAGGATGAAAACCGGCGAACCGGCACCCCGGTTCGCCGGCCTTCATAGAATCGACGGGCCGAAAGACGAAACGAGACTCACACCCGGACGGCCGCGGCCCTGACATCCATCCTCCGGCAGACTTCCCGGTACTGGTTGAACACCCTGCCCGCGGAAACCGCCGTTACGATGGCGTGAACGGTCCCCAGCTCTTCTTGGGAAACTCCCTTCTCCTCCGCCATTCCCGTAAGAATCTCCATGCACGGGTAGCAGCCCACCGCCATGGCCGCCCCCAGCTGGATCATGAACGTCGTCTTGGGATCAAGGATTCCGTTGGCGACGATCTCGTCGTGAAACTGCTTGAAGCTCCGTTTCAGGTTCTCGGGCATCATGAGGCTCTCCTTTTTTCCGGGGTTGTAAGCTGCTGTTTGTTGTCATTTCTTTGCCGCTCGATCCGAAACCTTGACAAGGACATGCTATCGGTATAATGGAATAGTAGATGGTAACTATCGCGTCAAACGATTTATTTCGATGCAACCGATCTGTTTTTTGGATCGAACAAGGAGGTGCCGTGGAGATTCGTCAGTTGAGAACCTTCCAGACGGTTGCCAAGTTCCTCAGTTTCAACCGGGCGGCCCAGGAGCTTCATTACGCCCAGTCCAGCATATCGGCCCAGATCCAGGGGCTGGAGGAGGAACTGGGGGTACAGCTCTTTGACCGGCTGGGGCGGAGGGTCCTACTGACGGAAGCCGGCATGCGGCTGCTCCAGTACGCGGAGAAAATCCTGGACCTGGCGGAAGAAACCCCCACAGGAGTGGCCGGAGCGAGGGAGTTGCGAGGTTCTTTGACCGTCAAGGTCCCCGAGACCCTCAGCGTCCATCGACTGCCTCCGGTCATCGCCCGCTTTCGGTCCATGTATCCCAAAGTTCGACTGCGTTTTGTCTCCTGCACCCACGACGGGCTGCAAAAGGACCTACGCAAAGGCATTACCGACCTGGCCTTTCTGCTGGCCGAATCCATCCGGGCTTCGGACCTGGAGGTGGAAGCCCTGGGCATCGAGCCCCTGGTGCTGGTGGCTCACCCCGGTCACCCCCTGGCTGCGCGCAAGGAAATCCGCGCCCGGGACCTTGAGGGGGAGACCATTCCCTTGTCCACGGTGGATTGCAGTTATCGAAAGGGTCTGGAGCTGGTCCTGGGGGAGGAGAAGGTGCGATACGAGGCGGCCCTGGAATACAACAGCGTGGAAGCGGTCAAACGCTGTGTCATGTCGGGGGTGGGGGTCACGGTCCTTCCTGAAATCAGCGTGGCGGAGGAAGTTTCCCGGGGACTGCTCAAGGTGCTGCCTTGGGCCGATGAGGGTCTCGAGGCGGCCGCCCTGATGATTTGGTACAAGGAACGGTGGGTGTCGCCGACCCTGGCGGCCTTCATGGAGGTGACGAGGGAGGTGCTTCGGGAAGCCTACGGATGGGCGCCACGAAGCTTTGACGGGTAGCTGGGGGCAATCACGGACGGACCATGGGGAGGTTCGGGAAATGGAAAGCTACATTCACGGATACACGGAGACGGAAGCCCGACGCCTTTCGGACCAGGCCCACACCCTGGCCGATCTGCTGCATCACGACACGGTGTTTTCCCCGGGGAGCCGCGTCCTGGAAGTCGGGTGCGGCACGGGGGCTCAAACGGTCTTCCTCGCGGGACGGAATCCCGGGGCCCGCATCATCGCCGTGGATATTTCGCCCGATTCCCTGGAACAGGCCAAAGACAGGATCCGCAGGGAAGGGATCACCAATGTCGAGTTTCGGCAAGCGGACGTGTACCGGTTGCCGTTTGGAGGGGAGAGGTTCGATCATATCTTTGTCTGCTTCGTCCTCGAACACCTGGCCAGGCCCTTGGAAGCTCTGGTCCATCTCAAAAAACTGCTGAAACCGGGCGGCTCCCTCACGGCCATCGAAGGAGACCATGGTTCCGCGTATTTTTATCCCGGGAGCGAAGCCGCGCAGCGGGCGATCGAGTGCCAGGTTCGGCTCCAGGCCGGGGCTGGCGGAAACGCGCTTATCGTGCGCGAGCTGTACCCTCTTTTCAGGCGGGCCGGATTCACCGAAGTGAGGGTCTCTCCCCGGATGGTCTATGTGGATGCAAGCAGGCCGGGGCTGGTGGAGGGGTTCACCCGGAGGACTTTTACGGCCATGATCGAAGGAATCCGGGAAAAGGCGGTAGGGGAAGGAATCCTCGATGCCGAAACCTTCGACCGGGGAGTCCGGGACCTCCTTCGCACAACCTGGGAAGACGGCGTTTTCTGTTACACCTTTTTCAAGGCCACGGGCCGGTAGGGGAAGATGGGGTCCTGCCCGGGGATCCGGGTCGTCAAAATGCTGACGGAGCCCCCGGAATGCATTTCATTTGTCCTCGATGCCCGTAACCGGGCTTTGATCCCCCCGAGTTTTCCCCGGTTTGAACGGGGCCTTATCTGAGAATCTCCTCGTTTCCCCACGATGAATCTTCCCGCTGGCGGGGCGTAACACGACGGGGTCGCGGATCCCGGGGCGAGACTGCCTCGGGGGGCCGGGGGTGCCCCGAGCTGCCGTGCCTTGGCACAAGCATTGCTTTTGAAGGTCCGGGAGTACGACCGGGCTCACAATCCTTTCTTACCTTGTGGACGGACACGAAGATGACCGGGACGGAGAAGAAGAACCACTCCTTGAATAGATTCCTGCCTGTTTTGATTGCGGTGGTTCTGTGCGGGTGGGTCGCGGGTGCGGCTCCCCTGGAAGCCGCTTCGGGAACCCGGTTGCAGGGGATTCGATTTGGAAAACACCCGGATCGTCTGCGTGTGGTGCTGGAAGCGGAGGGAGACCGGCCCTCCCGGATCCACCCGATCACGGACGATGGGCTGATGATCGAATTCAAGCAACTGACGGTCAAGGAAGGCCTCGAGAAGAGCCTGGCCAAACCGCCGCCTCCGGTGTCGCAAGTGGTGTTCCAGGAGCGGGAAGGGACGTTCCTGGTCAAGATCCTGTTGTCTTCGGTGGGGACATCGGTGAAGTCGTTTGTGTTGCCCCGGAACCCCGGCTATCGGCTGGCTTTTGATCTCACCGGCGGGACACCTGCTCAAAAGGAGGACAAGGGGACGGAGGCGGCAACCAAGGCCGCCGCCACGGCCGGTTCTCCCGACAAGGCGACCAACCCGCGGAAGGGCCACTTTTCGCCAAAGATCCCCGAGCCTGCTTCCTCCCATCGAACGGCGGTTTCCGTTCCCGAGTTCCCGCCGAACAAGGAGACGAAGGACCCGGCCTTCCGGGAGGCGGACGAGCTCTTCCTATCCTCCCAGGAGAATCTTGCAGAGAAAGCCGAAGGGATCATCGATCTTTACACCCGGGCCATTAAGGCGTCTCCCGCCTCTTCCCACATTCCCCTGGCTCTCTACCGGAGCGGTTTGACCTACCTGGCCATGAAAGACCCGAAGAAAGCCCAGGAATGCTTCAAAAAAGTCATCACGGACTTTCCCGGAGACGCCATGGTGCCCCAGTGCTGGCTCAGCCTGGGCCAGATCCATCAGCAGGGCCAGTCTTACGTGGAATCGGTGCATGCCCTTCGAACGGCGTTGCGCCATCCCATGGAAAAGCAAAAGATGCTGGATGCTCACTATGCCCTGGGAAGGGTCCTGGCCGGCATCGACGCTCACCAGGAAGCGCTGGAGAACCTCACCAAGTGTCTGAGCGAGGACGGGGAGTACTATCTCAAGAGACCGGACATTCTTCGGTCCCTGGGAGAATCCTACTTCGCGGTTCAGGACTATGAGAAGAGCACCCAGTACCTGTTCTGGTATCTGAACCTGGAAAAGGAGCTCCCCGACCGGGATTGGATCCTGGCGAAGATCGCCGAAGGCCTTCTTTACCAGCGCCAATTCGAGCTGGCCAACCAGGTTTATTCCTACATCGAGAAATACCACGCCGGGTCCGAAGGACACACCATCGGCATGATCCGCAAGGCGGAATTCCTGGAGCAGCAAGAGGAGGGGCTGCGTCGGGAAGCCCTTGAAATCTACAAGGACCTGGCCCTGAAATCCCTTTCCCCCTCCCTGTATAAGCTGGTCATGTACAAACTTGCCGCGTCGGAATGGAAGGAGGGCAACTACGAAAGAAGCCTGATCCTGCTCGATGAGACCCTGCGGTTCAAAGCAGGGCCGGGTCCCGAGGAAAAGCTGTTGGCTTTGAGGGCCCAGGTCCTCACGGACTGGGTGAAGAAGGCTCATTCCGAGAAGGATTTCGCCCGGGTGGTGGAATTGGATCGTCAGAACCCCTATACGTTCCTCAATTCCGATTCTCCCGACGTTCTGGCCAGGATTGCCGACAGTTATTGTTCCCTCAGGCTCTACCCCAAGGCCCTCGAGCTGTATGAGCACCTGCTGCAAAGATCCGGGAACAAGAACCAGGAATGGATCTACAAGACGGCCTACGTTTCCTACCTCATGGGAGAGACGGAAAAGAGCCTCCAGATCTTGGGCCGGGTCCAGGCCGAATCCCTGGAATGCAGGAAGCTCGAGCTCCAGGGGCGGATCTTCTTCGCCCGAAAGCAATACCGGGAAGCCAACCAGACCCTGGGAAAAATCCTTCAGAATGAAAAGGTCTGCGGTCCCATGGACCCCGAGGTGGGGATCCTGTATGCCGAAAGCCTAATGCGGCTGGAAAAGTACGGAGACGCCCTGAGTTGGCTTCCGAAAATCTGCAAGCTCCCGGGGGCCGATCCGCCGGCAATCCGGATAAAGGCAGGTCTGTTGCAGGGCAAGTGTCACCAGGCCCTCAAGCAGCCCCAACAGGCCATCGAGATCCTCGAGGAGCTGGTGCCTCTGCTGGACTCGGAATCCCAGATGGATCAGGTCAACTATCAGCTTTCCGCTCTCTACCTCGAGGTAGGGCAACCGGCCAAGGCCAAGGAGAAGTTGACCCGGTTGCTCGAGTCCAAGCAGGAGCTGTGGAAGGCCGCAGCCCAGCAGCAGTTGGGCTACATCCAAATGAAGAGCTCCGGCTCAAAGACCGTGTCCTTTTGAGGCATGGGCTGTTTGGGGGAAAGGATTTGCGGGAGTGCCGGGCGTGGAGTCAGGTGGAAGGGGGAATATGGCGGTCTTGATTGTAGAGCCCGACGCGCAGGAGATCCAGGCAATCAGTTCCTGGATCCGCACCTGCGGATCTTCCGCCACGGCCACCACCACCGCCCGGTCGGCCATGAGAATGGTCTCCAGGGACCCGTACGAAATGATTCTCGTCAATCTGAACGGGGACCCGTCTCAGGTTCTGGCCCTTCTTGAAATGTCCCAATCCCTGGCGGACCCTCCTTACGTGGTGGTCATGAGTCAAAAGGCCGACCTCGAGGATGCCGTGGAGATGATGAAGGCCGGGGCGCACGATTTCTGGGTCAAGCCCTTGTCGGGCGAGCGCCTGTCCCGGACCCTTCAATGGGTTTCGGAGAAGCGGGAACGCAAAGTCCTTTCGGAGTCGTCCGGGCCTCTTCCCATCATCACCCGCAATCCCACCCTGTTGCAGCTGAAGTCCATGGCAAAGCGGGTGGCCCCCAGCAGGGCAACGGTCTTCCTTCAGGGAGAGAGCGGAACGGGAAAAGAACTCTTTGCGCGGTATATCCATCATCACAGCGATCGCCGGGACAAGCCCTTCGTGGCCCTCAACTGTGCGGCACTTCCCGAGACCCTCATGGAAAGCGAGCTCTTCGGACACGAGAAAGGGGCTTTTACCGGGGCCATCCGGTCCAAGGAAGGCAAGTTCGAACTGGCTCACAAGGGGACCCTGTTCCTGGACGAAGTCACCGAGATTCCCCTCCATCTCCAGTCCAAGCTGCTCAGGGTGTTGCAGGAAAACGAGATCGACCGTGTGGGCGGCCGTCACCCGGTCCGGGTTGACGTCCGGGTCATCGCGTCCACCAACCGTTTCGTCGAGGAAACGCTGAGGGAGGGGCGGTTTCGAAAGGATCTGTATTACCGGCTTAATGTAATTCCCATCCGGATTCCCCCCCTGCGGGAGCGCAAGGAAGACATTCCCGAGTTGTGCGAGTATTTCATGGAGCGGTATCGGGTGATCCACAAGTGTCCCGCCAGGCAGATCACTCCCGAAGCCCTTGCCCTTGTCCGGAGCCATTCGTGGCCGGGCAACATACGGGAACTGGAAAACGTCATTCAACGAGCCATGCTGCTGAGTGTCGGGAACCGCCTGGATGCGAGTTCCATCCTCCTGGACCGGGATCCGCCCCCGGCATCGGCCGACATGGAGCTCATGCCCATCAGCGAGATGGAAAAACGGCTCATCCAAAAGGCCCTGGCGAGCTCCAGCGGGAACCGGACGCGAGCCGCCGAGATCCTGGGAATCAGCGTTCGGACGCTCCGAAACAAGCTGAGCGAGTACCGGGCGGGGGAAGGGGATCCCGGGGGCGAGGCGGAGTGAGAAGAATTTGACGTCATCATTTTGACGATTCCATGGGTTTCAACACCGGGGAGGTCCACCCCTCGCGAGGCTCCAAAACCGGCAGAATAGCCAATCCCGGCAAGCGTCCGGGGAACAGTCCCGGTGCCCACCTCCCATGACCGACCGGCGGCTTGCTTAACCCTGCCCGCTGGCCATCCCAACCCGGGCGACAGCCCACCGAGTCTATCCCGGTCCTCTTCCCCCCAAAGAAGCAGATAGGGAAACCTTATCGGCCACTTTCCCCCCGTGATCTTCCGGCCGTTGCCTTGCCGCACCCGGACAGAAGCCGGGCCCCCGGACCGTCGAAGAAGCCGAACCCCCTGTTTCTGGCCGTCCGGCGGTTCTTGCGGGGCTCTGCTTGGGAGTCGTAGAAGCCGGCGGATGGGGAGGAAAGGTCCCACGTGCCCGTCTGGTACGAGATTTGCCTCAGGGACTCAATACGAACGCATGAAAAAGGAGGAAGCTTCATGGACGACTCTTCAGGGGTGTTTCATCGAACGATTCAGGCGGTGCACGACCGTCTGAGTCTCAATTCCTTGAACCAGAAGGTCATTTCGGGAAACATCGCCAACCTCAACACTCCGGGGTATCGGGCCAAGGAAACGGCTTTCGAAGAGGCTCTTCGCGAGTCTATCGAGGAACAGACCCTGCGCCTGGTGCGTTCCCGGGGGCAACATCTCGATCCCGGAGACGTGTCCAAGGCGAGGAATTCGCCGCAGCTGGTTGAAACGGGTCCGGTGGATCTCGACACGGAAATGATGAAGCTGGCCAAGAACAGCGTGGAATACAGCTACATGGTCGCCATGCTGAACAAGAAGTTCACCATGTTGCGACAAGCCATTGCGGAGTAAGGAGGGCTGAAAATGGATTTTGGGAGTGCCATGAAAATCAGCGCATCGGGCCTGACGGCGCATCGGACCTGGATGAACGTCCTTTCGTCGAACCTGGCCAACGCTCACGTGACCAAGACGGAGGCGGGAACACCCTACGAGAGGAAGACCGTCATCTATGAGAGCGTCCCCTTTGCCGAGCAACTGATCGAGTCCCTGGACGAGGTCCCCGGGGAGGAATTGGAGAGGGTCGAGGTTCGGGAAGTGGTTTCGGATCGGCGTGAGTTCAAGAAGATCCACGATCCTTCCCATCCCGATGCCGACGACCAGGGAGTGGTCCAAATGCCCAACATCAACCCCATTGAAGAAATGGCCAATCTCCTCATGGCGAGCCGTTCTTACGAAGCGAACCTGGCGGCACTGAATACCGCCAAGCAGATGGCCTTGAAGGCGATGGACATCGGCAAATAACCGCCCATAAGGAGAAACCGCCATGCGCATCGACTCGGTCGTTGCCGAAAGCCTGCGACAAGATCCCTCCTTGGTGAAGGGGGGGGCCCAAGCCCCCGGTCCGAGCTTCGGAGAGCAGTTGAAGGCCAAGCTGCTCGAGGCCGATCAGCTCCAACAGGAGGCGGACAAGGCCATGATGGACGGAGCGGCCAAGGGCGCCGTCAACATCCACGAGACCATGATCAAACTGGAAGAAGCCGATATCAGCCTCCGAATGCTGGTGAAATTTCGCAACAAGGCCCTGGAGGCCTATCACGAGGTCATGAGAATGCAGTTCTAGGCAGGAACGTTTTCTCGAAGGTACGGGTCGTCTATGAAACAGCTCCTTGATCTGTTCCAAAGAATAAAAACCGGCATACAAGCCGTTCCCACTCCCCAGAGAATCCTGTACGGAGGGTTGTTCTTCGTCCTGGTGGGGAGTCTCGGGTTCCTTGCTTACAGCGTCAACCGAACGGAATACAGTCCGTTGTATTCGAGGCTTTCCGAAGAAGACCTGGCGGCGGTGGTCTCGACCCTCAAGGCCAAGAAGATCCCCTATGAGCTCACGGGCAACAGTGTGTCCGTCCCCAAGGATTCTCTTCATGAAACCCGGCTGACCATGGCTTCGGAAGGAGTGCCCAAGGGGTCCGGGGTCGGCTACGAAATCTTTGACCAACAGAAGCTGGGCAGCACCGAATTTGTCCAAAAAATCAATTATCAACGGGCCTTGCAGGGGGAGCTGGCCCGCACCATCAATCGCATGAACGAGGTCCAGGAAAGCCGGGTTCACTTGGTGATGCCCACGGAGAGCGTCTTCGTGGCCGATCAGAAGCCTCCCAGTGCCGCCGTCGTTCTCAAACTTCGGTCGGGAGCCCGTTTGGAGCAGCAGCAGATCCAGGGAATCGTCAACCTGGTTGCAAGCGCAGTCCAGGGCTTGAACGAAGACAAAGTGACGGTGATGAGCACGGACGGCCAGGTATTGTTCAAGAAGAACCCCGTAGACGGTTCGTTTCACCTGACCAACCTTCAGGTGCAGCTAAAGACCAACATCGAAGAGGACCTGCGACGAAAGGTCCAGTCTCTTCTCGAACAGGTGGTGGGGGCCAATCGGGTCAGCACCCGCATATCCGCCGACCTGGATTTCAACCAGGTGCGCTTGACGGAAGACACTTACGATCCCGACAGCTCCGTCATACGAAGTCAGCAGCGAAGCGTGGAGAGCGCTCAGGGCGGAGAAGCGGGAGCCAAGGGGAATCCGGACGCTCCGGTCAACATGGAAAGCCAGCTGATGAAGTCCTCCGCTCCCGGCGGACAGAAGACCTCGAACCGCCAGCGGGAGACGGTAAACTACGAAATCAACCACGTGAGCCGACAGATCACTCAGGCCCCGGGAAACATCAAGAAGCTCTCGGTGGCGGTGATTGTGGACGGTCCCTACGAAATGAGACCCAACCAGGAGGGCAAGCCGGTGCCGACCTTTGTGGGTCGAACCCCCGAACAGATCAAGTCCATCGAGGACCTGGTGAGAAAAGCGGTGGGATACAACGAGAGTCGCGGGGACCAGATCACGGTCTCCAACATTCCTTTCGCTACGGATTCTTCCGGCCCCGATTTCGTCCCCGCAGAAAACCGGTGGCTGAGGATGGTCAAGGAGCACCAGAGGACCCTTCTGAACATCGTGCTGATCGTGCTGGCGTTCTTCTTTGTCATTCGACCGTTCATGAAGAAGTTTCGGAGGTTTGCCGAGGAGGTGATCCGGCTTCCCGAGGCCGCTCCTGCGGCCCTGCCCGGCCAAAAAGCGCCCCTCGGCCTGGTGGAGCTTCCCCCGGAACCCGACAGCTCGACCAAGAACCAGGCCATTGCCCTGGTTCAGAGGAGTCCCCAGCAGGCGGCAACCATCATTCGCGCCATCATGCGAGAGGAGATGTAGTCGATGGCGAAACTCTCCGGTCCCCAGAAGGCGGCAGCCATCCTTTTGATCCTGGGAGAGAGTGCGTCGGGGGAGATCCTCAAGCACCTCACCACCGAGGAGATCAAGAGCCTGGGAATGCAGATGGCTTCCATCCCGGCCGTCAAGAAGGAGCTCACCGATGAACTGCTCAATGAATTCAGCAAACGGTTCTACGAGGAGGGAGATCTCTACACCCAGGGAGAGCAGTTTCTGAGAAACCTCCTGCCGGGCGTGCTGGGCAAGGAGCAGGCCAACGACATGATGTCCACCATCGAACAGGCCCGTCAGAAGATTCCCTTCAAGTTCGTGAGGGAAATCGATGCCCGGGTCTTGGCCAACTTCATCAAGAGCGAGCACCCCCAAACCATCGCCATCATTCTGGTTCACCTGGGACATGAAAAGGCGAGCATGGTTCTGGGACATCTTCCCGAGGCCCTCCAGTTCGAGGTGATCAATCGGGTGGCCCACCTGGAAACCGTTCCGCCGGACTTGATTCGGGAGGTGGACGAAGTCCTGGAAAAGGAGCTCCTGTCCATTGGGGAGGAGAGCCATCAGCTGCTGGGGGGAGTCCAGGCCGTGGCCGAGATCCTGAACTTTTCGGACCGGCGAACGGGAGAAAATATCCTGCAGGCCATGGAAGACTTTGATTCCGACCTGGCCGAAAAGGTCCGACGCCTCATGTTCGTCTTCGAGGACCTGGTGGCGATCAACGACTCGGGGATTCGCGAACTTCTTAAGGAGGTGCGCAACGAAGAATTGACCTTGGCCCTCAAAACCGCATCCGAAGAACTCAAAAACAAGGTTTTCAAGAACCTGTCCCAGCGTGCCGTGCAGATGCTCGAGGAAGAGCTGAGCATCATGGGACCGGTGCGGCTAAGCGATGTGGAGGCCGCTCAGCAGAACATCCTCAACGTGGCCAGAAGGCTCGAGAAGGAAGGGAAAATCATGCTGGCGGGACGAGACAGCGGAGACGCCTTTGTCTAGGATCCTCAAGGGATATCCCGAAGCATCCATTGCCTCCTTTGATTTTCGGTCCATCGAAGGGGATGTGGCGGCCGTCTCGGGGGTCTCCTCCGTTCCTGCCGCAAGCCCTTCCTCCAAGGCGCCGGCTCCCCCGGAGGATGTGGAATCCCTGATTCAAAAGCGCCTCATGGACGCGGAGCGAAGGGCCCTGGAGATCGAAAAGGAAGGCTACGACAAGGGGTACGAACAGGGGGTGAAGGACGGGATGGAGTTTGGGCGAAAGAGCATGCTCATCGCTCAAGAGCACCTCCAAAGGGTCGTCTCCCGCTTGGAAGCCTTGCCCTCCCGCATCATCGAGGACTATCGGGAATGGTTCGTGCAAACGGTCCTTGCCGCCGTGCGTCACATGGTTCGAAAGGAACTGGACGCCCACCCGGAAATCCTGCTGCAAACTCTGGAAAGCTTGCTCCACGAGCTGGGGGAAGATTCTCCCGTGACGATCTTTTTGCATCCCAAGGACGTGGGATTGGTGGAAAAGGCCCTGGAAGACGGGGAAGCCGGATTCTCCCCCGCTCGTTCCCGGATATGTAAGCCGGATCCCGGCCTGGAACGGGGGGACTGCAGGATCGAGACTCCCCTGCAGTTGTTGGACAGCACCCTGGATACCCGACTGGCCCTCCTGGAGAAGGCCCTCACGGGGGCCGATGAAGCTCAGACCCAACGGGCAGATCAAGATGATCCTTCCGAATCCTAACTATCTGGGATTCAAAGACCCGACTTCCCTCAAGGATTGCCCCCGCTACGAAAAATACGGGAAGGTGGTCCACATGGTGGGGAACATGATCGAAGCCGACGGGCTGGACTGTTCTTTGGGCGATATCTGTCGAATCACCCCCTCCCGCGGGGCGAATCCCATCTTTGCCGAGGTGGTCGGGTTTCATCAGAAGAGATTGAAGCTCAGCCCCCTCACGCGCTTGCGGGGGATCTACCCGGGTTGTCTGGTCCAGCCGTACCAGCTGGCGGGTTCCGTCAATGTGAGCCCTTCTCTCCTGGGGCGTGTCCTGGACGGATTGGGGCAGCCCATGGACGGGCTGGGCCCCTTGCCTCCCGGCATCCCTTACCCGCTCTCGGGCAATGTCGCCAATCCTCTGGATCGCCCCATCATCACCGAACAGCTGGACCTGGGAGTCCGGTGCATCAACGGTCTCCTCTCCGTAGGAAAAGGGCAACGCATCGGCATTTTCGCGGGATCGGGAGTGGGCAAGAGCACCCTGCTGGGCATGATGGCCCGGTATACTTCGGCTTCCGTCAACGTGATCGCCCTCATTGGCGAGCGGGGAAGAGAAGTGAATGAATTTCTGCAGCATGAACTGGGGCCCGAGGGGGTCAAACGTTCCGTGGTGATCGTGGCCACATCGGATCAGCCCGCTACCCTCCGGTTGAGGGGCGCGTTCATGGCGTGTGCCGTGGCCGAATACTTTCGTGACCAGGGAATGGATGTGCTCCTCATGATGGATTCGGCCACGCGATTTGCCATGGCCGCCCGGGAGATCGGGCTGGCTGCGGGGGAACCCCCTACCACCAAGGGCGACACGCCCAGTGTTTTCAGCCGCTTGCCCCG
>JARKQW010000226.1 GCA_029974695.1 Syntrophobacteraceae bacterium
ACAGCCAGACGGAGACTTGACCCCTCGGGACTCGGAGACTTGACCCCTCGGGACTCGCGCCTGCAGGAAGGAAAATGAACACTTTCCCCGGGAGTTCGAGTAGTATACAAGCCCGCCGGAATGGAACGAAACCCGTCATCCCGTATGGGAAGCATCGGCTTCCACCCGGAAGCAACCGCCGTCCCTCTCGCCGGATTGGAGGCAGTGCCGTATGATCCACGGGGAAAAGGGGCATGCGCCGAGCGACTCGACCGGCCCCCCGCCCGCCCCGCCCTTCCTGGGAATCGATCCCCGGGGGAAGACTCCCGAGGATTTGGAACGGGAGTGGGTTGAAAACCACTACCGGGGAGACATCCCCCAACTGACCCCGAGGGCTGTGTTCATCGGCGGGATCCTGGGCGGAGTCATGAGCCTGTCCAACCTCTACATCGGCCTCAAGACCGGATGGGGGGTGGGAGTGGCCATCACGGCGTGCATCCTGTCCTTCGCCGTCGGGACGGTCCTCTCGAAAATCGGGCTGTTTCGATCCAATCTGAGCATCCTCGAAAACAACTGTATGCAGTCCACCGCCAGCTCTGCGGGCTACTCGACGGGCAGCATGCTGGTGAGCGCGGTGCCTGCCCTGCTCATGATCGAGGGACGTTCCCTTCCTTTCGGAATTCTTCTCCTTTGGACCATCTTTCTGGCCCTCCTGGGAGTGATCCTCGCCATTCCCATGAAGCGTCACATGATCAACATCGAGCAATTGAAGTTTCCCAGCGGGATTGCCGCGGCAGTCACCCTGCGGTCCCTGTACGGTGCGGGAGCCGACGCCCTCAAGCGGGGCCGCAGACTGGCCGTGTCCGCCGTTTTGGGTTCCGGGTTGGCCTTCGCCCGGGAAAACCTTTTGGGGTGGTGGCCCGCGGCCCTGAGGCTCCCGGGAATGATCCCGATTCCCGGCACCCTGGCGGGACACCGGCTCGTGGAATGGACCATTTCCTTCGAACTTAGCGGCATCATGATCGCGGCCGGAGCCATCGTGGGAATCAAGGTGGCCTGCAGCATGATGGCGGGGGCGCTGATCAACTACGGCATCCTGGCTCCCATGATGCACGAACAGGGAGTAATCCGGGAGCTGGGATACCGGGGGATCGTGTCCTGGAGCCTCTGGGGAGGGACTGCCCTCATGGTGGCCTCGGGCCTGTTCCACTTTGCCGCCCAATGGCGCACCCTGGGAAGGGCCGTGGGAACCCTTCGGGCCGCCTTCTCCCCGTCCCGAAAGGAGGGCAAGGGCGTCGACGACCGACCGGCCGGGATCGAGGTCCCCGGAAGCTGGTTTCTCACGGGCCTCCTGGTGGCAGGGGTCGGAATCGTTTGGATCCAGATCACCGCCTTCGCCATCTCCTGGTGGATGGCGCTTCTTTCGGTGCTGCTCACCTTCTTTCTTACCGTGGTCGCCTGCCGAGCCGCCGGGGAAACGGACATCACCCCCATCGGGGCCATGGGGAAGATCACCCAGCTCACCTTCGGGGTGATCGCCCCCACGAACACCACCGCCAACCTCATGACGGCCTGCGTGACGGCGGGGGCGGCCGCTTCTTCCGCGGATCTTCTCACGGACCTCAAGTCGGGCTATCTCTTGGGGGCCAACCCCCGGAAACAATTCATCGCCCAGTTCCTGGGGATATTTGCGGGCGCCGCGGTCATTGTGCCCGCCTTCCTCCTGCTGGTGCCCGACGCCGCCGTCCTGGGAGGGGATCGCTTTCCGGCCCCGGGGGCCCAGGTGTGGAAGGGTGTGGCGGAATTGCTGGCCCGGGGCCTCTCGAGCCTGCACCCCACGGCCCAATGGGCGTTGCTCGTGGGAGCGGTCCTCGGGGTGCTCCTGGCGGCCGTCGAGCAG
>JARKQW010000252.1 GCA_029974695.1 Syntrophobacteraceae bacterium
GTGCGGGACGTGGGCATAGTCTTACGGCTTCCATGCCTCCTTGAGAATGCTTTCCACGGCGGCGACGACCTTTTCCGGGTCCACGGGCTTTTCCAGAAACTTGGCCGCAGGCCAGTCGTCCTGGAGCGCACTCTGGAAGGATTCCGGTCCCAGCTTTGCCATCTCCTGCGGGAAGCCGCTCACCATGATGATGGGAATGTCCTTGAATTCAGGGGTGTCTTTCAAATAATGGGCCAGGTCGAACCCGTCGGTGAGCGTGGCCATCATGACATCCAGGACAATGGCGTCGGGTTTCTGCTTCCGCACGGCGTCGGCTCCATCCTTGCCGTTGTAGGCCGTCTTCACGGAGAAACCCTTACTTTCGAAAACCACCTTCATGGCACTCACCAGGTCCTTGTCATCTTCGATGATCAACACGCTGCGTCCACTGCTCATGACTTTCTCCTTGTCTGTTTGAATCCGCATTACCGATCCATGGGATCGCGTCAAGAATTGAAGACCAACGATGCAACCGCTCCGTCATGCATGAACGCTCCGGGCGTCCCTCCTTTCTGCGGGGCTACAAAAATCATGACCCGGGGATTCAGGACTTTGATTCCGCCGAGGCAATCTACGAGGGTAAACTCGCTCTCCCCGACCCGTGCAGGTCCAGGGAGTCCATCCCTGCCGGCATCGATTCGGGCGGGCGGGAGGCGGCCCCGGCCAAAGGCCGAGGAATCCGTCGGGCGACGGCACAGTCCGTCTCCCTCCGCAGAGCCTCGTGTTCGTGCTCGCCCCGTCGTCCCCGGAATCGCTCGATTATTGGGTATTGCCGCAACGATTCGGAATGAAACACCGGAACCACACCCGGCCGATGATGGATCAAAAAACCATAGGGGTACTTCTTGGACCAAGGCAAAGATGCAAAAAACTGGGCACCCCGACTCTTGTCGGGGGATTCGGGCATGGAAGAACACCGGCTTTCGAGAACATAGTCCAAACGCCGTTCGAGCGAATGCAGGATGCAAACCCGGTAAAGACGACACGACCTTTCGGTAGAGCTTGCGAGTCTTCAATACTACTGAAGGCATCCGGTCAAGTCAACAACAAGCGAACCGGCCGGGTTCCTGCCGCGCCCCCCCGGAAACCGTCGGGACCAAGGAACCGGCGGTCCCTTCCCTTGAGGCTCATGAACGGGGCCCGAATCCGGGAGCCCCGGGTGGAGGCTGCCCTCAGGGACCGGTCTCTCGCCTACTTTTTTTCTTTCCAAATCCATGAAAATGCCGAAGTATACTCTGATCCAATATCGGATAAAGCCCAGGGAGAACGTCATGCCTGCACGAGTCAGCCTGAGAGTCGTGGAAGGGCCCACCCGAGGTTGCGAATACCGCTTCGAGGAGCGCTCCACCTGCATCATCGGGCGCGCCCGGGACTGCAACCTGCGGCTGCCCAACGACGCCGCCCATCGTGTGGTGTCCCGACACCACTGTCTTCTGGACATCAACCCCCCCGAAATCCGTATTCGCGATTTCGGAAGCCTCAACGGCACCTTCGTGAACGGCGAGAAGATCGGGCAAAGGCACTCGGACGAGTCCCCCGACGAAGGGGCTTTGAGAGACTACCCGGAACACGACCTGGTTGAGGGGGACCTCATCGGCCTGGGACAAACGGTTTTCCGAGTGGACGTGCGGGTTCCCGCCATCTGCGCCGGGTGTTTTGAAGAAATCCCCGAGTCCCGGGACGTCCAGCCCATGAAGAACGGCTTCCACTTCTGCGATGCGTGCCTGGCCAAGAGCGTCGAGGCCCGGAACCCACCCCTGCCCCAAAGACCCCGATGCGCTCTTTGCGGAAAAGAGATCTTCGAAGACCCCCACCACGGAAGGCCCGGCCAGGTGGTCTGCCCGGCCTGTCGCCTGGATCCCCTCGAACAGATCAAGGGGCTGCTGCTGGCTGCGGCGGGGGGAAACAAGAATCTTGTGGCTGTCGAGGGGTTCCGCATCCTCAAGGAACTGGGCCGAGGAGGCATGGGAAGAGTCTACCTGGCCCGGCACGAGGCAACCAACCGGGAAGTAGCCCTCAAGGTCATGCTGCCCCAGGTGGCGGCGGACGAGCGCGCCCGGGAGATGTTCGAGCGGGAATGCGCCAATCATCGAGCCCTTCGTCACCCTCACGTGGTGCAGGTTTTCGACCACGGCTGTTCCAACGGTGTCTTCTACCTAACCATGGAATACTGCCCCGGAGGCAGCCTGGACCGGAGGCTCGGATCCGCTGGAGGAAAGCTCTCCCTGGACTCGGTCCTGGAGCTCGCTCTCCCCGCCCTGGACGGCCTCGATTACATCCACAATGCCGAAATTCCCTTTGTGAAACTGAAAGACGGAACCTACGGCCCGGGCCGCGGCCTCGTGCACCGGGACCTCAAACCCGGGAATCTCTTTCTCAGTTCTTCCGGCCCCGATGCCCGGATCCGGATCGCCGACGTAGGTTTGGCCAAGGCCTTCGACCTGGCGGGCCTCAGCGGGCTTACCGTGACGGGACAGGCGGCGGGAACCCCCGAGTACATGCCCCGGCAGCAGGTGCTCCAGTTCAAGTACTCCCGGCCCGAAGTGGATGTCTGGGCCATGGCCGCCACCTTCTACCACCTGCTTACGGGATGCCTCCCCCGGGACTTCTCCCCGGGCAAAGACCGCTGGCTGACGGTTCTCCAAACCCGCCCGGTTCCCATTCGCCGGAGGGACCCGGCCCTTCCCCGCAGGTTCGCCGCAGCAATGGATCATGCCCTGACGGACGACCCTGAAATCGGTTTCAAGACGGCCGCGGAATTCAAACGGGCCTTGGAGGAATCCCTGTCATGACGAAGCTCTCCTTTTCCGGCCTTACGGACGTGGGACGGGTCCGGCGACGAAACGAAGACAACTGGGCCGCCCACCCCGACAGGGGAATCTTTCTCGTTGCCGACGGCATGGGAGGCGCCGCCCGGGGGGACCTGGCGTCCCGGATCGTGGCGGACACCCTCCCCACCCTCCTCCCCCAGAGCCTCGAGGACCTTTCCGAGCCCCGGATAAAGGCCATGGCCCAGGCGGCCGGGGAAGCCCTGATTCAACTCAACGGCCGGGTTACCCGGGAAGCCGATTCCAACCCCGAGCTGCTGG
>JARKQW010000258.1 GCA_029974695.1 Syntrophobacteraceae bacterium
GAGGTCCTCCTGCATGCGGGGGGGGAGGGGCAAGGGGACCAAGGACGGCGGCGGGACCTCAGCCGATTCGAAGCCTGTTGCGCATACCCGGTACCGGGGAACCGAACTAAGAACCGGCCCGGTGGGGACGCACTCGTTTCAGCCAGCCTCCCTGGTGAAAAGAAAACCGGTTTCGCTTCCAAACGTCGTCATCCCGAACGAAGTCGCGGCGGCGGCGCAGAAAATCCCGAACGGCTTCATAGGGCCCGGGTCCGAAATCGGGATAGACGGGATGAGCGTTGAGGTTCGTGTCTTCCACCACCAGGTAGGAACCCACGGAAACGAGGTCCGCATAGAGCTCCATTTCCGAGAGCACATGTTCCTTTCGGTGATCGGAATCGAGTACCACGAATCCTCCGTCCCGGGGCAGAAGGCCCTTTGCCCGGCTCACGATATCCGGGTCCGCGGAACTTCCTTCCAGCAGTCGAATCCTGGGATGGTCGAGCTTTAGGGCGTCTTTGGACAAAGCGATGTCGATTCCCACCACGAGGGATTCGGGCGGAGCCCCGATCAGGTCCAAAAGGGTGGCGAAGTAGAGGATGGACCCGCCGTGATCGACCCCCGTCTGGAGAACAAAGCGGGGTCTCGTCCGATGGATCAGCTCCTGGTATAGATGAAGATCCAGCGGGCATTGACGAATCCGGTATCCCAGGAAGGTGTTCTTCTTCCAAGTGGCCCGGTCGTGATACCAGAGGATATGAAACGCCGGGACGACCAAAGGCGCAAGGACCCGGCGAAGTTTCTTGACGACTCTTACGATCAGTTTTCTCATGTGCGTCCGTCTCCCCCTGAGCTGCCCGAAACCGAATTCCCCGGCGGTGCGTTTCCCGACCTTGATGATCCCGTAAGAAGTCCTTCTTCTCGCAACGGAACCTAATGAATTCAATCGGTTAGGGTCGAAGAAACGCACTCTTCGGGACTTTTTACGAAACCATCAACCTTGCGAGGGATCGCAGCGGTGCAGCGTGGCCCGTGGGCTGCGCGGAAGTCTTGATCCCGACTATCTGTACAGCGAAATGATTCCGGAGTTTAGCGAAAAATCGCAGACGGCCGGTTCAAAGACCCGAAACCACCGGCGATCAGGACCGAAATCGCTCCCGCCTGAGGGGTCCCGGGCAAGTTCCAAAGAAGGAAGCCCGTGGGGTGGGCACAATCCTGAGAAGCACCCGAGACGGGCTCCAACATGCGATGCAGTCTTGGGTGAAGCCGCTCTGAAGTTATTGTTGTACTTTGCCGAGCGAATTTGATATCAAGTGCCGAAATCGGAGAGGTGGACCGGAATCACACTACTTCACAGGAGTTTGGACGGATGAAAAGGGACAGAAGATGGATGGGATTGATCCTTTGTGCCGTGGTCATTGCCCTCGTGTCCTTCGTTTGGGTGAATCGAGCGATGGCCGCCGATGAGGAAACCGTGGTGGGAATGGTCATCAAGACGGAACGGGGAATTATCATCGAAGCGGACGACGGGGACTACCTGGTAAAGGGCAAAGATCTGTCCAAAATGGTCGGAAAGATGGTGGAAGCCACGGGCGTTATTACGGAAGGCGGTAAGGGAGAAACCATCGAGGTGAAATCGGTGGAGGAAATCAAGGAATGATCGGGTCCGGAGGAGGGGTCGCCGCGTCCCGGGGTGCGGCCGCCCTCTTCCCCCGAAGCCGCGGGTACCCCTGTTTGTTGTTGGATCTGTGGACCTCGCTGTAAAACTCAGGAGAGCAATGATGGAAGAAAATGTCTGCGTCAACAAAGAAACGGAACCCCCGGAGGAGGATTCCGAACCTCCCAGTAGGGCCTGTCAGGCCCTTCGGGTTCCCCCCGTTCAACCGATCCAGGACCCTCTTGAGTCCATTCCAGATGTAGCCCCCCCTCCCAACCAATCGCACCCTCCCAAGGTCAAGGTCTTGCACAATGGATCTCGATTTCCGGTGAGTGCTCGATCCGACGCCTTTCGGAAGCAGTATTTCCCCAAGGCCACTCTGGCCGATTGGAACGATTGGCACTGGCAGTTGAGACACCGGATCCAGGACCCCGAGTTTCTGGGACGGGTGCTGGACCTCTCTGCGGACGAAATCGAGGCCCTCGGTCGGTCGTCGACCTCCCTGCCTCTGTCCGTCACTCCTTATTATGCCTCCCTGCTGGACCGGGAGGACCCGGCGCATTCCCTTCGACGGGCCGTTGTGCCGGACCGGAGGGAACATCTCAGACACCCTTCGGAGGCCGAGGATCCCCTGGATGAAGACCGGGACAGCCCGGTGCCCGGGATCGTGCATCGGTACCCCGACCGGGTATTGTTCCTGGTTACGGGGTTCTGTTCCACTTATTGCCGGTACTGTACCCGTTCGAGGATGGTGGGAGATCGCCAAAGGAACCTCCACATGGGCTCCATCCGGCAGTGGGAAAGGGCGTTGGACTATATCCGGGCGACTCCCGCCGTTCGGGATGTGCTTTTGTCCGGGGGCGATCCGCTGACCCTGTCCAACGAACGGCTCGAATGGCTGCTTTCCTCGTTGCGCAGCATTGACCACGTGGAATTTGTGCGCATCGGCACCAAGGTTCCCGTGGTTCTTCCCCAGCGCATCAACGGCCTGCTTACGCGGATGCTCCGACACTATCACCCCCTGTGGATGAGCATTCATTTTACCCACCCCGACGAACTCACCCCCGAGGTGAGCTGCGCATGCAACCGGCTTGCGGACGCCGGGATTCCCCTGGGGAGTCAAACGGTGCTTCTGGCCGGGATCAACGACCGGGTCGATACCATGAAACGGCTGATGCAGGGACTCCTGAGAATGCGGGTAAGACCCTATTACCTGTATCAATGCGATCCCATCCCGGGGTCCCTGCATTTCCGCACCCCGGTGTCCAGGGGGTTGGAAATCGTTCAAGGTCTTCGAGGGCATACCACCGGTTACGCGGTGCCCTCCTATGTCATCGACGCCCCGGGAGGAGGCGGAAAAATCCCCCTGCTTCCCGAATACGCGGTGGGACGGGAAAACGGGTCCCTGCTCCTGCGCAATTACCGGGGGGACCTCTATCGTTATCCCGAAGAGGCCGAAGCCGGAAGTACCTCGCCGGACAAAGGCCCGGATGAGTTCCCCGCCTGCCTTTGCAAAGAAGGAATCGGGCCGTGAGGGTCATCGGTCTTACCTACGACCTGCGCCGGGATTACCTGGCCATGGGCTACGGGGAAGAAGAGACGGCGGAGTTCGATCATCCGGACACCATCGATGCCATCGAAAGGGTGCTCCGGGACCTTGGCTTCGGCACCGATCGCATTGGTCATGGGAAGGACCTCACGGCACGGCTGGCAAGGGGG
>JARKQW010000265.1 GCA_029974695.1 Syntrophobacteraceae bacterium
GGATCCCGAGACTCTCCAGGTGAGTGCTCATGGGCGGATAGAGGTTTTGATCCGACCCGAGTACTTCGTAGCCGCTGTCCTTGAGCATGCCCGCCAGGGTTCCCATGGCGATTCCGCCAATGCCCATGAGATAGATCGTCTTATACTCGTTGGAGCTCTTCATACACATCCACCGCCAAGTCATGGAGTTTCGGACGAAAGGCCCGAATCTTATCATTTTGCCGAGAAGGATACACGCGGTTTGAGAGCAACACCACGAGAAGTTCCCGATCCGGATCCAGCCAGAAAGAGGTCCCCGTATAGCCCAGGTGACCGACACTCAGGTGGCTGAAACGGCTGCCCGCACTGGATTGTCCCGGGGTAGGGGTGTCGAATCCCAGCGCCCAGGTGCTTTGGGGCACCCACCGTTGTCTTTCCCAGAACTCTCCGACCACGTCCCGAAGCCACGGAATATGGGCGGGAGCAGTCGAACGAGCCTTCCACAGGAAATCCAGGACGGTCCGGACGTTTCGAGGGGTGCCAAAAAGGCCGGCATGGGCCGCGATTCCCCCGAGACAATAGGCGTTTTCATCGTGAACCTCCCCTTCCAGGAGACGTCGGCGCCATGGACAGTGCTCGGTTGCCGCATAGGAAAGCCTCTTCTTCCCCATCCTTACGGGGGGCAACTCGGGGTCCGGAAATACCTGCAAGGGGGCAAAGGCGACCTCGTCGGCAGGGGACAACTCTTCGGCAGAGCTCTCGGAGCCGTTTGCCTCCCGGGTCCAAGGGGTACCGGATCGGAAGGATCGAAGCATTCGCTCCAGCAGCCGATCCAGGCTCTGCTCCCAAACAGTTTCCAGGAGGATCCCCAGCAGGATGTAACCCAGGTCGCTGTACACGGCAGCCTTCCCGGGGGGATGGAGGAGGGGCGTCTCGAGAATCCACCGCAGCAACATGGTCCGGCGTTGTGGAGCCGGGATCTTCAAGAGGGCTGAATAAAAAGGCTTGTAGGCGGGAAGCCCCGAAGAATGGCTCAGAAGGTGTCGGATGGTGATCGCGGTCTTCTCGCGGGAAACGTTGGAAGCCCAGAAGCGATCCAGGGTGTCTTCCAGGCGGAACTTGCCCATCCCCAGGGATATCATGCAAAGGGGTGTCGTAAATAAAGGCTTGGTGAGGGACGCAAGATCGAAATGGGTCTGAGGGTCAACGCAAGGACCGTCGACACGGGTCTTTCCCCAGGACTGCTCCAAGAGGATCCGGGACCCGTCGGCGATCAAAAGACTCGCTCCCGAGAAGACTTTCTGGCTGAGGGCCTCGCAAAAAAGCCGGTCCAGCCTCCCGAGGGAGGGATGTTCAGAGGACGAGAGGGTTTTCAAGGGCCTGGAGTTTTCCTTCGTAAGTGTTCAAGGAAAAGGGGACGCCCAGGGGGATGATGCGGTTTTGGAGTCCGTGCCCAAAGGGCAAACCGGCCACAACGGGAAACGAGCAGGTGTTCACGGATTCCAGGATCATGTCCCGGATCTGTCCGCAGGTGCAGCAGTCCTTGAACTGCCCCAGAACAAGACCGGCAAGTCCCTCGATCTTCCCGGCGAGCTTCAAATGGTTGAAGAGACGATCCAGGCGATAGAGAGCCTCGGAGCAATCCTCGATCATGAGGACGGCGCCCTCCAGGTCGGGGAAATAGGGCGTTCCCAGCAAGTGGGCCATGCACGTAAGGTTTCCTCCCATCAACCTGCCGCGCCCCGTTCCGTGGCGAAGGACGTTGTCTTCTCCGAAAGACCAGGTGAAGTCTTGCTTTCCCGACAGGGCTTTCTGAAAATCGGCGGCAAACTCGGGGTGTTCGGCAAGGTTCATGAGATTGGGTCCATGAAAGGTGACCCATTTCAGGCGAGTTTGAAAGGCCATATGCAGAAAAGTCGCATCGCTGAAGCCCAGGAAAATCTTCGGCTGACCCCCAAGGCGGGGAAAGGAGAGCCAGGGAAGGAGGCGGGAACTTCCGTATCCCCCGCGGATGCAAACCACTGCGGAAACGTCCGGTTGCGCAAAGGCCCTCATGAGGTCCTGGGCACGCTCGGATTCACTGCCGGCCAGGTACCCCCGGCGCTTGTGGATATGATTTCCCGGCAGGAGTCGATAGCCAAGGTCCTCCAGAATTCGGCTTCCCTGCTCGAATCGGTCCGGATCGAAGGGGCTGGAGGGAGCCACCAGGGCGAGGAGGTCTCCCGGTTGCAGGGCTCGAGGCTTCATGGTCCCTTTCGATTCCTCTCGAAAATGATCTTGAGGCCCTTGAGGGTCAGGAAATCGTCCACTTCCTCGATGGCGGGGCATTCCCCGGCAATGAGTGTTGCCAGTCCTCCGGTGGCAATCACCCGGGTCTCCACATGGACTTCCCGCTTTATCCGCTGAATGATTCCGTCCACCAGAGCGGCATAACCGTATACGATCCCGGCATTCATGGACGCGATGGTGTTTTTCGCCAAGACGGACCGAGGCCGGGCGAAAATCTCGACTCGAGGGAGCTTGGAGGCCTTCTGGAAAAGGGCCTCACACGAAATCATGATTCCCGGGCTGATGACGCCGCCCATATACTCGCCCCTCTCGGAAATATAGTCGAAAGTGGTGGCGGTTCCGAAATCCACCACTATGGTGGCCTGCTTGTGGGCCTCATAGGCCGCCACGGCGTTCACGATCCTGTCGGCCCCCACCTCCTTGGGATTGTCGTAAAAGATGGGCATCCCGGTCTTGATCCCCGGACCCACGATGAAGGGGGACACACCGAAGTATTTGCGGCAGAAGCGGTCCGCCGTATTCAGAACGGGGGGCACCACGCAGGAGATGATCACATGCTTCACGCTATCCATGGGAAGCTCTGCGAAAGCAAAGAGGTTACGAATGAGGATCCCGAATTCGTCCACCGTAGCATTGACCTCGGTTCGAATTCGCCAATCCTGCACGATCTCATCGTCTCGGAACAGACCCAAAACCGTATTGGTATTTCCGATGTCCATGGCGAGGAGCATCTTGAAGGTTCCCTTTTCCATTCTTTTCGGTGAATTTCCAAAACGGGGCCGGTCCCTTGCCGGACCTGGTCGAGACAGTCCCCCTTCGGGAGTCGGAAATCACCCCTCGACGGATCGGCGTGGGGACCCTTCTCGCGGAACCCGATGCCCGGGGATCAGCCTGTCGTCTCCCCGAAATCCGGACAGCTGCGAAGGGCGTCCCCC
>JARKQW010000266.1 GCA_029974695.1 Syntrophobacteraceae bacterium
GCCCCTGGCCATGTTCGGGTGCCTGCGGAACCTGGGCTGCCCTCACCCCGCCCCTGCCCTGGGGGCCGCCTTTTCCGTGCTTTTTCTGGCCATGAAAGACAATTCCATGTGGGGAGGCAACCTCACCAGCACCCTGGCGGGGGAATTCTCGTACGGGATCTCTCTCATCCTTGCCGTCTACCTGGTGGGGAAACTCTTCCGAGACGTTCCGCGGAGAAGGTCTTTGATCGCCAATGCCGTCCTGGAAGCTCTGGTGGCTTTCAGCAGCGGATTTCCGGTCCTCCAGGCGGGCTTCGGCAGTTTCTATTTCCTGCGCCGCCTTCGCCATTGGCCCTACCTTATCGTGCTGCACGCCCTGGCGGCGGGCATGATCGGCTTCTGGCTGCTTCCCCTGGTCTGGCGGTTGCCTTGGACCACCCCGGCCCACCACACCTGGCACTTCCAGGGATGGTGGGAGGCGGTCCCGGTGATCCTCTGGCCCGCCGTCTTCGGCATCCTCCTGGGCTGGGGGGTGCAGGCTTATGCCCGCCTGAAAACACCCCGGACTCCGGGCGATCCCCAGGACGGCCGCCCCCAGGAATACTTGTGGTTCCAGGTGGGCGTTTCTCTCTTATTCTTTGCTTGCGCACCCCGGATCGGTCTGGCGGACGTCCGGTTTCTTCCCTTTACCCAAATTCTCTTGCTCTTGCTGGGGGCTATCGGGTGGAGCGAATTCCTGAACCGATTTCCCTATTCCCGGATTACTTCCTGCCTTCTCGTCGTCGGGGTCGTCCTGGGGAGTCAGCCCGCGTTGCGCGAAACCCGTTCCTGGATCGAGTGGAACTACTCGGGATTCGAAGCCAAGGAACTTTGGCCCGTCTTCCAGCAGATCAACAGCGCATTGAAGGGAACGGAAAACGATCCCCGGGTTTTCTACGAGCACTCGGCCCTCAACGACCGGCTGGGCACCGCGCGGGCCTTCGAGATGCTTCCCTATTTTTCGGGAAGGAGCACCCTGGAGGGACTCTACATGCAATCGAGCCTCAGTTCCCCCTTCGTCTTCTATCTTCAGTCGGAACTGACCCAGAGTCCGTCCTGTCCTTTTCAAGGCTATTCGTACTCGAGAGTCGATGCGGTCCGTGCCGCCCAGCATCTGCGGCTGTTCAACGCAAACCAGGTGATTACCGTAACCCGGTGCGTCAGCGACCTGCTTGATCAATGTCCGGACTATGCCCTGCAGAGGTCGATCCCACCCTATCGAATCTACGAGGTTTCCAATTTCGAGCCCGCCTATGTCGTTGCCGTGCGGTACCTGCCTCATCGAATCCCGGCAGCGGGATGGAAAGCGACCCAATACGAGTGGTTTCGAAGATCATCCCTGGAGGTACCCCTGGTCGTCACGCCGGAGTCTCCGGACGGTGACTACTGGCTTCAGCTTCCCCTTTGGGAGGGGAGCATGGAGCAAATCCCGATCATCCCCCTGGCCCGCGCAGGCGAGGTTCAAGTGACCTCCACCCTGGAAGGAGACCGGATTCGGATTTGGACAAGTCACCTGGAACATCCCCTTTGGATCAAGGTGTCCTATCATCCGGACTGGCATGTGGCGGAAGGGGCAGGAGAGCTCTACGCGGCTTCGCCCGCTTTCCTCCTTCTGTTCCCCCGCAGTCACCGGGTCACCCTACAGTTCCAACCCCGCGGCGGGGTCTACTCCATCGGCACAACGACGAGCCTCATTGCCTGGTTGGGGTCCCTGGCCCTGGTCGGCTGGTCCCGGTGGAAAGGGCGGGTTCCCGGAACGGGAGAAACGGGCAGCTTTTTCAAAGGAGGTACGAGCCGAGACACCCGGGTTTTTGGTCCCATTCCGAAGGCCGGCCTTCAAGACGGCAACGGAAAAGGGTCCGACGAGGTCGGTCCCTTCCTTCCCGCATGGGCCTGGGTCCTCTTGGGGATGTCCATCCCGGCCGTCCTGTTTTGGAGGGGGCACGAAGACCCCATTCTTCTGTTTCACCGGGGCGTCAAGGCCTATGATCAAGCGGACGCGATGCCGGCGGTTTCCGGGGGTCCCCCCTCCTCCGACATCACAACGGGAAAAGCGCGCTTTTCTGCTGCGAGAAGGCATTTTGCCCGATGCCTGGAACGGTTCCCAAATTCTCCCGTAGTGGACCATGCCTTCCACTACTTTGTTCTCACGTTCATGAAGGAGGATCGCCTGCAAACGGTGATCGATCTGGTACAATCCTTTCTGATCCGCTACCCCGACAGCCGCTTCCGGCCCCAGGCCCTCTATTATTCGGGGCTTTCGAGCTCGGGCCTCCAGTGGATGGAAAGTGCCAGGGGCTTCTACTGGCAGGTCCTCCGCCAATTCCCCGAGGACCCCGTCGCCCCGAGCGCGGCGGCACGGCTCATCGAGCTCGACTCCCCGCAATCCATGCTCTCCGCGGCACGGGAACTCTACGCCCAAGACCGGCACCTGCAGGCTCTTCCCATTCTTGAAAGCCTTCGCGGCAGCCCGATACCGGAAATACGCTCCCAGGCCATGCTGCTCTCCGGTTACTGCCGCTTTTACCTGAGTCACTGGGAGGAGGCGAG
>JARKQW010000267.1 GCA_029974695.1 Syntrophobacteraceae bacterium
CAGTTAACAAGGTTAACATGGAAACGAATGGCTTGTCCCGAGGCGTCCCGGCCGGTTACTATAGGCCGGTACAACCCATCGGGGCCGCCGGAGGCCGGTTGCCACGGGCGGATCTTCCTCCTACCACGCGGAGGGCGGCGGAATTGAAGAAGATGCAGCACGGCAGGGAACCCTACATCAGCGCATCCGTCCTGTTGGTGCTCCTTTTGATCGCCGGGGGAACGGCCGTCAAGCAGGCGCGCTTCGACCCCTCCCTTTTCGCCCCGACCAGCCCGGAGGAAGGCCTCCCCCAGTCTCCCCTTTCTTCCGCACCACGGGACCTGCCGGTGCCGTTGCCCGACGGCCTGGTGCCCATGTCCCCCGTCGAGACCTTCACCCCGGAAACCCTTTCCGAGAAGATCAACGGAAAGGCGGAGCTCTATCTTTCCGCCGGATTTCGCTCCCTCCGGTCCCAGCGGTTTATGGAAAAAGAACGGTCCGAATCCTGGATGGAGCTGTACCTCTACGACATGGGAGATCTGAGGAATGCCTTTGCCGTCTTTACCGCCCAGAGGCGGGAGGACGCCCGGGAGGTTCCCCTCACCCCTTTTGCTTACGAAACAGCCAACGCTCTCTTTTTCGTCCACGGTCGCCACTACGTTGAAATCGTCTCGGCGGCCGAGGAATCTCCCGCCGTCATGGCCGCGCTGGCGGAAGGACTGGTGCGGCAAGAACCGGGCCGGGAGGAGACCCTCCCCGAGCTCGCCCTGTTCCCTTCCGAACACCGGGTGGAAGGCAGCTGGGTCCTCCTGGCGGAAAACGTTTTCGGTTTCGAGTTCATGAACCGGACCTTTACCGCCGAGTACGAGTTGCCTGAAGGGAGGATCACCGCATTTCTCTCCCTGCGCCGAGACCCGGAAGAAGCCCGCCAATTGGCGGACGGTTACGTCCGTTTCCTGCTGGAGAACGGGGGGAAGGCCGTGGAGTGTGCAGACGGGCTGCCGGGTGCGCACTGCATTACAATCCTGGACACCTTGGAGATGGTTTTTAGTTCCGGCAGGGCACTTGCCGGAGTCCACCAGGCGGAGGCCTTTGCCTCGGCTACCCGGGTGGCTCGATCCCTCTACGAAAGAATAGCTGGGGAGGCCCCCTGATGGAATCTGCAGATCTTCCCGGGGAAGACCGCAGGGAATTTCTCCGGCGCCTGGCCGGGACCGGGGCCGTGGTCTTGGGGACGGGTCTTCTGGGCTACGGCCTGTATGACCCCGAGGGGCCCGGACCGACCCAGGGAAACCCGCCCGAAGAATCCCTGACCCTGCCGAATTATACCATGCCCGAAGCGGGCAGGAGGATCAGCATCGTCTACGGAGAGGACCGCATTCGCGCTCTTCAGACGGCGGTCACCGCCCTGGGCGGGATCGAGGCGTTCATAAAGAAGGGAGACCGAGTGCTCATCAAGGTGAACGCCGCCTTCGCCATGCCCCCGGTGTTGGGAGCCACCACGCACCCGGACCTGGTGAGGGAGACCGCCCGCCTCTGCCTCCAGGCGGGAGCCTCGTATGTCGCCGTCACCGACAACCCCATCAACGACCCTTCGAGCTGCTTTGCCCTGACGGGCATTGGCGAAGCGGTGCGCTCGGCCGGAGCCCAACTGATCCTTCCCCGGGAGAAGCTCTTTTCCTCGGCCACCCTGCCGGGAGGGTCCCTCATTCGCAACTGGCCCCTACTCTACGAACCCCTCCGGGGGGTGAACAAACTCATCGGCATCACTCCCGTCAAGGACCACCACCGAAGCGGGGCGTCCATGGTCCTCAAGAACTGGTACGGGTTCCTGGGAGGACGCAGAAACGTCTTTCACCAGAATATCCACGAGTTGATCAAGGAACTCGCCCTGCTGATCAGGCCCACCCTCGTCGTCCTGGACGGGACCACTACCATGATGACCACCGGGCCCACGGGGGGATCCCTGTCCGACCTGAAAAGGACCCACACCCTGATTGCGGGCACGGATCCGGTGGCCGTGGACGCCTTCGGAGCCACTCTGCTGGGAAGGTCTCCCCGGGATCTCCCCTTTCTACTCAAGGCGGAAGCGGCGGGGGCCGGAACCGTGGACTTCGAGTCCCTTCAACCGTTGCGCACCAACCTTTCCGGGTGACAAAAGCCGACTATGCGAATCGTGACTGCAAGGCGCATCAGCCAGTTCTTTTTCCTGGTCCTGTTCCTTTGGTTCTGCGTGGTTTCCTCCTACGGCACCCAATGGCGGCAGCTTCGCGGCTGGCCCGTCAACTGGTTCATGGAGCTCGATCCGCTCCTTGCCCTGGGGACCGTGCTCACCACCCGGACCCTGTACTCGACCCTCCTCTGGGCCCTGGCCACCGTCCTTCTGACCCTCGTACTGGGAAGGTTTTTCTGCGGTTGGGTCTGCCCCTTCGGAACCCTCCACCAGTTTCTCGGCTATGTGGGCAAACGGAGAAGGGATCCTTCCTCGGCCGCGGCCGAAAATGCATACCGAGGAGCACAGCGGGTCAAGTACTACCTCTTGTTTTTTCTCCTTTCGGCGGGGGCCGGCTCCCTCGCTGCATGGGGGATTCGCACCGTTTTCAGCCATTCGATCCTCCCGGCTCTCCTGGCCGTGGGCACCCTGGTTCTTTCGGTCCTTGTCCTCTTTCGGTTCCTCGGTCCTCGAAAGAAAGCCGCCGGACTGATGCTGGGAGCCCTGGGGTTTTGGACCTGTCTGGCCTTCTTCTTCGCCGTGGACCGATGGATCGACGGTTCTCTCCAGACGGGCCTGTTGGACCCCATCCCCCTGCTCTACCGTTCGGTGAACCTCGCCATCCTCCCTCTCCTGGATTCGACCTCCCAGCGGATCCATGCCGACCAGCGGTTCTATTACGGGGCTTGGGTCATCGGGGTGATTTTCCTGGGGGCTCTTTTGCTGAACCTGAAAACCCCCCGGTTCTACTGCCGATTCCTCTGCCCCCTGGGGGCCCTCATGGGGTTTTTGAGCCACTTCGCCCTTTGGAAAATCGCAAAGAAGAGCGGGGACTGCAACCGGTGCGGCTTATGCGAAACTCACTGCGAGGGTGCCTGCAATCCCTCGGACACCATTCGAACTCATGACTGCGTCCTGTGCATGAACTGCTTCGACCGGTGCGGTCGGGACCTGATGACCTACGCCGCCCGGCCGTCGGTGTCGGGAGAGATCACCGTGCCGGACCTTTCCCGCCGGGGACTCCTGGCCGCTTTCGCCATGGGGGTGGCCCTTCCTCCCATGGTACGGTTGAGCGGCGGGACCCAGGCCAACTGGAACCCGCACGGGATTCGGCCTCCGGGTTCTCTTCCCGAGGCGGAATTCCTGCGCCGGTGCACCAAGTGCGGGCAGTGCATGAGGATTTGTCCCACCAACATCATTCAGCCGGCGGGCTGGGAGACCGGTCCCGAAGGCTTGTGGACCCCGGTATTGAACTTCCGGGCAGGTACGAGCGGCTGCCAGCTGAACTGCGTTGCCTGCGGTCTCGTTTGCCCCACCGCGGCCGTCCGTCCCATCACCCCGGACGAGAAGCTGGGCCGAAACGCCTACGCCGCAGCAGGCCCCATCCGGCTGGGAACCGCTTTCGTGGACCGGGGCCGATGTCTCCCCTGGGCCATGGACAAACCGTGCATTGTCTGCCAGGAGGTTTGTCCCGTGAGTCCCAAGGCCGTTTTTGTTCGGGAGCGGTTCGTGGCCGTGAGAAACGGGGCCATGGGGGTTCGCCGCACGGAGGGCTTTCGGGTGGAGATCCAGGGACCGGCCCTTACGCCGGGCCGATTCTCCACGGGCGACTTCTACCTGCACGTCCTCGAGGGGCCCGGCCGGGGGCTGCACCGCATTGCCGGAAACGGGACGGACGCCCTCGAGCTGGACTCTGGCGGACCCCGGGAGACCCTCCCGGCCCCCGGCGCTCCCATCGAGATCCACGTTCGCCTCCAGCAGCCCCAGGTGGACCCGGAGCGCTGTATCGGGTGCGGCATCTGCGAACACGAATGTCCCGTGAGCGGCCTTCGGGCCATCCGGGTTACGGCGGAAAACGAATCCCGGAGCAAGAGCCGCTCCTTCCTGCTCTAATCCAAACCCCGTCTCGGGTGCAGGCCTGCGCTGCAACCACGCACCCTCAACCAACCAGAGAAAGGGACTCACCCATGGAGGATCGCAAAGAGCTGTCTCGTCGCCGTTTTCTCAAGACCGTGGGAGCCTTGGGAACGGGCTCCTTCCTGGCCGCAACGGACATGGGAGGCGCCGCGCCCTTGGACCCCGACACAAAAACCGCCGGGCCGTCCCGAGTTCCAAGACGACCTTTCGGCAAAACAGGGGTCGAGGTGTCCTGCCTGGCCCTGGGGGGGATGTTCGACATTCCCTCGAACCAGCTCCTCATGAGGCAGGCTTTGAACTGGGGCGTCTCTTACTGGGATACGGCCGATTGCTACGAGGGGGGAAAGAGCGAGGCCGGGATCGGGCAGTTCTTCGGAAAATACCCGGAAGCTCGAAAAGAGGTCTTCCTGGTTTCCAAGTCCGATTCCCGGGACCCCGAGGGCATGACCAAGCTGCTCCAGCGTTCCCTCGAACGCATGAAGACCGATTACGTGGACCTTTATTTCATCCACGGCATGAAGAAGATCGGTGAGATCAACGCCGAAACCAAGGCCTGGGCGGAAAAAGCCAAGGCGGAAGGCAAGATCCGGTTCTTCGGCTTCAGCACTCACAGCAACATGGAAGAGCTCCTGCCCGCGGCGGCTCGACTGGGTTGGATCGACGGGGTCATGTTGACCTACAATTTTCGACTCATGCACACGGACAAGATGAAGGCGGCGGTGGATGCGTGCGTCAAGGCGGGGATCGGCCTAACGGCCATGAAGACCCAGGGGGGAGGGTCCGTAAGCGCGGAGTCCGAAACGGAGCTCCGGATGGCCGGTCGTTTCCTGAAGCTGGGGTTCACGGACAAGCAGGCAAAGCTCAAGGCCGTCTGGGAAAACCCCCACATCGCCAGCATCTGCTCCCAGATGCCCAACCTGACCATCCTTTCCTCCAACGTCGCGGCGGCCATGAACCGGACCAAGCTGTCCGAGACGGACCTCGATCTTCTCCGAAGGTACGCGGGGGAAACCGCTTCCTCCTATTGCGCCGGGTGCTCGGACCTTTGCGAATCCTGCACCGGGGACGGCGTCCCCATTCGGGACGTGATGCGCTATCTCATGTACTATCGGAGCTACGGAGACCGGGACCTTGCCCGGCGGTTGTTTGCGGAACTGGCGCCCGAAACCCGGCAGTCCCTTTTGACCCTGGATTTTTCGGCGGCCGAGAAGCGATGCCCCCAGAGGCTGCGGATCGGCCGTCTCATGCGCGAGGCCGTTTCCCTGCTTGCCTAGTGTCTGCAAGTTCGCGAAGCACGCGGACCGGGAGGAGACCTGTCGGGATCGAGGCCGGAGGCGGGGATCGCATCTTCTGAGGGCCCCCATGGATCTCGACGGCCCGGAGGAGGACCGATTTTTTCGAAGGGACCGGGCGGGCCTTTTCCCGGAAAAGAGGCACCTCTGTCCGGATCGGAAGAGTCCGGGTTTTCCTGTTTGCAGGGTCGGAAAGCTGGTATATGAAAACCGGGTGGAGCGATTCCGGGAGCATCCGTCCGCCATGCCCGCGAAGGCGGGCATCCAACGGGCATGTACGCTCTTTCCGGATTCCCGCCTGCGCGGGAATCGTCCGTGCAACGGGTTGCGCCCCGTTCAATGGAGGTCTCTCATCCGCAGGAAGGACGAAACGGGGTTCGGACCAGCTCAATCGCTCAATCTGGGCGGAAATCGGACGGCGCTTTGATCCGAAAGGGTGCCGGGGACCCGGCGGCTTTGGGCAGCATTTGTCTTTATCGGGAGGCCTTCATGTTTAAGCTGGATGATCTCGAGAAGATCTGCGGAAAGTGCAAAGGTTCCGGTTTTATCCAGGACTGGCAATGGATTCAGTGGTGGCAGGAAAACGACGCCCCCCCGCCCGAAGGACACCCCCTGTTGAAGGTGCAGGAGGAGATCCCGTGCGAGGACTGCAACGAGGTCGGGTTCATTCCCACCCCCATGGGAGCGGCATTGCTCGAATTCATCAGTCACTTTCGGGGAAGAAAGTAGAGGGGTTCATCGAGGGGTTCCCATGGGGGCCGCACCTCTCCGGCACCATACAAATGCCCCCTCTCTGAACCGGGAACCCCTTCGAATCAAAGAAATGCACCGGGCGGGTCCTTCCGTCCAGATCGCCGTCCGGGATTCGAGCCGGGAAACGACTCCGCAGCGTTTTCTCCTCGGCAGGTCCGGGAAAGGGACGAATCCGCACTTCTCGGTTCAGATCTCGTCCGGATCCAGCCGACATTCCTTGCCCAGATCGAAGTCGGCAAATTCCGGGTAGTCCTGGTCCAGGGCCACGGAGATGGGGATCTGCTTGCTGGTGGGACCCCAGTGCTGAATGGGTCCGGGACTGCTGAAATAGTCTTCTCTGGCCCACTTGTCCCGGTTTGCGGCGTAGACCTGGAAAGACGGGGAGGACAGCTTCACCAGGGACTTCTCGATGACGAATTCCTCCTTGCCCTTGCGCATCTCGACGGTGATCAGTCCGGGCAGGGGAATGGCCAACACCCTCCCGCCCTTGTGAAAGTCCGTCACCGCAGCCATGTACCCGGTCTTGTCCGCCAGCACCAGGGACCCGGCGGTCATTCCCAGTGCAAAGGCGAAAGACGCGTCGAAGGTCGTCGGTTTGGCGCTTCGTCCCTCATATCCGAGGAAGTGCGACTGGGCCGCAAAGGTGATCCTCCGGATGCTTTCGATCTGCTCGGGTGTCGCGGCGAACTTGCCCTCTCCTTCCCCGAAATACCGGTCCGTGTGGCGCTTGATCTCGGAAATCTTGTAGCGAATCTTCTCGATGAGGAGCTTTTCCGTTTCGATCTGGGAGACTTTCACGTTGCCGTGGTCGTCTCGGTCCAGGATGAGCATCTCCTCGATCTCGTCGGGAAGGGACGCCATGAGCTGAGCCGATTGGGGAGTGAGGAGGGGGTAAATGTATTCGAGCTTGTTCCGGAGGGTGGGAAGGTCCCGAATGTCCTTTTCATATTCGGCGAGAACCGCGTTGAGCTCCCTGATAAGGTCCCTCATCTCGGGGATGAACTCGATGAGCCCCTCGGGAACCAGGACCACCCCGTAATTGAGCCCCCTCAGGCGGCGTTCGGTGATGACTTGGACGATGGAATCCACAATGTTTTCCAGGGAGATGTTCTTTTCGGCAATTTCTTCGGAGATGAGGGCCACCGCCGGTTTGGTCTGGAGGGCCACTTCGAGGGTGATCTTGCTGGCGGTACGTCCCATGAGCTTCACGAAGTGCCAATACTTTACCGCGGAAGCGGCGTCCTGGGTCAGGTTGCCCACCAGCTCCGAATAGATCTTGGTGGCGGTGTCGAAACCGAAGGGGATGGGCAAAAGGTTCCCCACGGCCAGATCCCCGTCAATGGTCTTGGGAATTCCTACGACGTTGCATTTCACCCCCGTCGTTTCAAAGTACTCGGCAATGAAGGCGGCATTGGTGTTCGAGTCGTCTCCCCCGACGATGACCAGGCCGTCCATCCGGTTCTGAAGGACCGTTTCCCTCACCTGCTCGAACTGCTGGGGGCTCTTGATCTTGGTGCGGTCCGTGCCCAGGAAATTGAAGCCGCCCGTGTTGAGAATATCCCGAACATCCCGGGAAGTGACTTCCACTACCCTGCCGTTGAGGAGCCCCTTGGGGCCCCCTCGGATACCCAGCAGGGTGTTGCCCTTGCCCAGGACGGCCTTGAGACCGGCCAGGACGTTGTGTCCTCCGGGAGCCGGGCCCCCCGAGAACAGGACGCCCACTCTTCTCCCGGAAATGGACACCCCCGACAGGCTGGGCACTCCTTCCAACACCACAAAGCGGTTCTTGGCGACGGTCCTGGGAAAAGCGGCGGTAATCCGCCCCTGGTCCGCGTTCTCCAGGACCGTCTCGGTTTCTCGAAAGGTGGCGGGGGCAATCTTGCCGTCCTTGTCGAAAAAGGTGGAACAAACGGAAATGGGCAGGGTGCGTACGGCCTGCTCGAAAAGGGAACGTCGTTTTTCGGTTCCGACGAAACTGTCGGCTAGATCGTTTCCCGATGATCCACGGTGCGTCATTTTCGTATACCTCCCCGAAAGATGGTCTCGTCCCGGAGGTCCGGCCTCTGAGTTGGGAGTCTCCCCGGGACAAGAGGGAGGCAGGGGGCACGGGTCTCCGGAAGGCGGTCGATGCAATCGTCGGCCCATGGGCAAGCGGACGATCCGGAATTTATGGAAACAGATGTGAGGAACAAATTCAACTGCAAAGATCTTCCCGTGCCCGATTCCCCCTTGTGCCGATCCTGCAACGGAAAGGTCGGATCGAGCTCTCGCGCTCGGCCCTCCCTTCCGGGATAAGGCTCTTCACTCTCTGCCGGTTCTGGGGTACTCTCGGTCGTTATGTCGGGCAGCCGTAGGTCGGGCAGCCGCCTGAGCGGTTCGTTCGTTTCAGGGACCTCCGCAGGGGACGCGGGCCGGGGTTTCCCCCCCCTGCACCGAGCCCGGCTTTTGTTTGCCCCGTGCATTGGAATCGCTCCGTTTGGAAACCATCGAGACCCCGGGGAGGGGTTGGGTCATCCGGGTCTTTCGGGACTCCCGGGGAGGGGGAGGAAATGGGCAAAGGGCTTGGCCCGGGAGGCGGAGGTCTGTTTCGGTTTTCGGCATGGTTTCTCGGGGCCCTGTTCTTGTTTTTCACCGGCGGCTGGTCACAGTCCCGCCCCGTGCCCCAGGCGCCCAAGGCGGTCCACGAGGCGGTCCCCG
>JARKQW010000270.1 GCA_029974695.1 Syntrophobacteraceae bacterium
GGAACGTCAAAATGGATGTTTCGGTTGCAGGAAGATGCGAAACCCATCCGGGAGGGCCGAGTCCGTGGGCATGCCGTGCGCTCTTGCATCCTGCGGTCCAAACCGCCGCCACCCGGGCTCGATTCCGACCTAAGGTAGGGAGGCATTTCCCGGCATGTCCCTGAAAACAGGTTCTTCAGCCAACTGTGTCCCTTTTGGCCTCACCATGGACGACCACTCGGTCGCCGTATCTTTCTTCCGGTATCGTTTGCGGAAGAGAAAGCCCCCGAGAAAGCTTCCCCTGTTTCCCCTCGTCCTGTTTCTGGGACTGGTCCTTCCGTCCTTTGCAGGGGTGAATTCCGAGGAGGAGCTTCGCAAGCAGGTTCCTCCGGCCCACAAGGTCACCATCACCGCCTACACGAATGTTCCGGAGTGCACGGACAGTACCCCCAATGAAACCGCCTCTCTTCTTCAGATTCGCTCCCGGCATTACGGAAAAATCATCGCTCTCAGCCGGGACCTTGCCCAGCATTACCGTTTCGGCGACAAATTTCAGCTCTGGATCGACGGAAAATCCCAGGTGGTCGAGTACCAGGACCTGATGGCCGCCAGGCACGCCAACCGAATCGACCTGCTTCTTCCCAATCTTCGAAAATGCCGGGGATTCGGTGCCAAGGACGGCATCCTGGTCCCTCTGGGAAAGGCGGGCAAGAGGTCCAATGAACGCACGGGCTGAGGGAGGGCTGAAGGCGCCCTCGGTTTGCCGACGGGGTAATCGCCCTTGCGGGCGCCCCCCGGGGATGCCTGCGATCCGCGATATCCGGTCGGGTTCGGGGCGCGAGAGAAGGTACCACCCCACCCAATCATCCTCCAGGTCCCGCCGGGGTGATTCTCTCGGTACTCCCTTGTGAACGCCTATGGGAATACGCCAAAATACATCGGGATAAAGGGGCGAGGATATCTCCATCCGTCTTCCCGGTTCGAGTTTGCTTTTCCGCAAGATCCCGTCGTCGCGTCTCGACGGTCGGTCCGGCAGTTGCCGCGTCGCATTGCAGTCAAATTGCCAGGTCGGGATCTTCATTCGGATCCTCGCCATGGATGTTCTCCGTACTCGATCAGGAGGCCGGCGGCTCAGGAATTTTTCAGAGACCCGGCTCAAAGAAACACTGGCCGGCGTCTGCTGAGTCATGCTTGTTCGCAGCCTTGCGTCGCGGCCCCGAGTGTCCGGGACCGTCCCGATTCCTGCCTGAGAACGCAATCCAGTGTCAGGCCCTTTTCTCGAGAAAAGAGATCAGCTCCTGTTTGGACGGTCCGTAACCTCTTTCCAGGTCCAGGCCATGGCTCATCAACCGGTTGCCGGACCTTGCTATGGGTGGTTGCCGTTCCATACAGCAGGAGCACTCCCAAAGAAGAGGGGTGAGATTCTCGGTGGCAAGGTATGGTGGGATTTGCGACCCTTATCCTTGTCCGGAAGAGGCGATCCGCTCAGGAAAATCATAGCAGTGGCCCCTGTCTCTTGTGATTGCCGCCCACAACTTACATACCGGATGAACCAGAGTTTGGGGTCCCATGCCCTCAAACCTTCCGTTCTCAGCACGTCTCCCCGAAGCCCGTGGAGAACGACGCCACGCCCAAAGGAATGCGTCGCTTCGATGAACCGTACTCATCCACTTTCCGGTCACCCTCCGGGCAAGGGACCTCCCTTGCAGCCACAGCAGCCGCGGGACAGGAGAGCATTGAATTCTTGATTTCCTTCGGGGGAGACCCTTGAATTCACTTGAAGCCTACAGGGGACAATCTACCCCCCATGGGCAACCGGTTCAATACCGAAATCTTCCATGGAAGTGCCCGCACCCGGTTCCTGACCATCCCTCTTCGAAGAAACACCATGCGGGAAAAAGAAAAGACCTTCCGAGAGGACGCTCGGAAGGCCTGGCTCTATCCACCCCTCTATCCAGGGACGGTCTTGAAGGTATTTCAGAACTCAACCTCGTTGGAAGCGTGTGGCGTCCCCAACCGGAGGTGAACCGGTGTTGCCGGCGTGAAAGGCCGGTGTCCTGGACCAGGCTAGACGATGGGGACCAAAAGCCCGTGTTTTCTACTCAATGCCCCTTCCGTTGTCAAGGTGTTTCTGAAAACCGGGGGCCGGTTGCCGGGTCGGAAGGGTGCCGGAAATCCCGGCAGGATGGTTTGGTGGTGGGCCGTGCTGGATTCGAACCGGCGACTCTCTGCTTAAAAGGCAGATACTCTACCTCCTGAGTTAACGGCCCATCCGGCCACCAAATAATCCTTAGCCTTCTAGCACGCGGTATCGGGGGGAGTCAAGACCGAAAAACCCGCTCCGATTCCGTCCCCGCTGCGATCCTTCCCGCTTCTCCCCCGGGTGGAGGGGTTGCGGGGAGCCTCGTGAAGGCCGAGGATTCCCGGGGGATGTCCGGGGAAAAGACGTGATCGCACCCCCGTGTTTTCCCTTGACTCGCCGCGGGTGCCTCATGCAATGATAGTGGGAGTCCGTTCCCGCACGGTTGCCGGTGCCGAGGATCCCGGCCCCGGGGGGTTCCAACGCAATGAGGAGGGTCCCGTGAAGAGTCTGTGGGTGCTTTATCTGGCAACTCTCACCTGCCTGATCTGGAACCTGGCCGCCGCTCCCGAAAACGGGTGGGCTGCGGGGGAAAAGACCGATCCGTCGGGCGTCGTCAAGCTTCCCCAACCCCGTTTTCAAGGGGACGTTTCCGTGGAGGCGGCTTTGGCCCGGAGGCGATCCGTTCGAGACTACAAGAGAGAACCCCTCGCTCTTCCGGACGTGGGGCAACTGCTGTGGGCGGCCCAGGGAGTGACCCATGGGGCGGGGCTGCGCACGGCGCCTTCGGCCGGGGCACTTTATCCCCTGGAACTCTACGTGGTGAGCGGGGAAGTCGAGGGGTTGCCCCCCGGCATTTACAAGTACAGGCCCGCTTCCCACGACATCGCCCGGACGGCGGTTGGGGACAAACGTGCGGCGCTCTGCAGCGTGAGCCTGAGCCAATGGGCGGTCAAGAACGCTCCCGCCGTGGTGGTGATCACCGCCGTGCCGGAACGAACCACTCGGAAATACTGGTCTCGAGGGACCCGCTACGTGCACATGGAGGCGGGACACGCCGCCGAAAACCTCTGTCTCCAGGCCGTGGCCCTCGACCTTGGGTCGGTGATTATCGGGGCCTTCCAGGACGACGACGTCAAGCGGGTGCTGGACCTTCCCGAAGAAGAACAGCCCATGCTCATCATACCGGTCGGCAAGAGATAAGATCGATTCCTCGCGATTCCTTTCGGTACCCGGGCCGGGGGACCGGGCCGCTTCCGGGTTCGGCCGGGGCCGAACCGGATGGAAACGGGAAAATGGGCTGGACGAATGCGGAAGGTCCGCTGAAGGATATCCGGGTATCGTTGCCCGATCGCATCGAACATCCCGAATGGAGGGGCTGCCGTGAAAAAGTGGGTACTGTCAGGACTCGTCGCTCTGTTGCTGTTGCTTCCTTTCCGGGTGTTGGCCGTGGAGGAGGCCGTTTCCATCGACCTGCCGGGAGCGTCCGAGGTGAGCCCGGCCATCAAGGCGTACAAGCTCATCGGCATCCCCGTCCTGCCGCCATCCAGTACCGATGTGTTCGAAGTGCTCAAGGGTTTCTTCGGAAGTCAGGCGGATCCCGGCGTGTGGAGACTCTACGCCTATGTCGGCGGAAGGTACGTGGAGATCACCGGCCTGGACCAGGACTCCGTCGATTACGGCAAGGGGTGGTGGATCATCTCCGCCCAGGCCAAGACCCTGAACATTTCCGGGCTTCCGTTTCCTTCTTTTGAATGGTCCGGTTCCATGCCCGCCGGATATTCCATCCTGGCGAACCCCTTCCACGATACGGCCATTGTGTGGCAGGACGTGGTGGATTATCTGTCCAACAGTCCCCTGGGATTGGGGGCCTACATTTACAAGTGGTCCGATGTCCTGGGGGAATACGTCATCGTCACCGAGATGCTGCCGGGAGAATCCTACTGGACGTGGGCGACCCAAGCCGGATACATCTACGTCACAAGAGGTCCTCTCGGTCTGGGCGCCGAATCCTCGGGTGCCGGGGACGCCGTCCGTTCGAGCCAGCCTCCCCCTCCTCTTCCCCCGGGAGCTTTCCTGAAACTGACCTCACCGTCGAAAGGGGCGACGCTGGCGGCGGGCCGCCCCACCGTCATCCGCTGGAAGTCCTCGGGGATCTCCCCGGAGGGATTTGATCCTCGGGTGGATCTGTATCTTTCCCGCAATGGGGGGAAGGATTTCACCCGGATCGCCTCCAAGGTGAAAAACACCGGCAAGTACCGGTGGCAGGTTCCCCGCAAGGGCTGCAACCGGTGTGTCCTGAAGGTGGTATCCGTGCTTTATCCCGAAGTGTCCGACGTTTCCGACCGCCCCTTTGCCATTGTGCGTGACTCCGGCAGATAGGAAGACGGGCCGGCCTGCGCCGGGAAGCGCGAATCGAGCCCAAACCGGTCCTGGAGGATTGGACGACCTTGAAAAGCTATCGCAAGGAACTGTGGTTTCACGTGCCCACACGGCGGGCCTTTCTCAACATCACCCCGAAGGTTCGAGAGTGCCTGGGGGAGAGCGGGATCCGGGAAGGCTTGGTGTTGTGCAATGCCATGCACATCACGGCTTCGGTCTTCATCAACGACGACGAACCTGGGCTCCACCAGGACTACGAGGACTGGCTGGAACGGCTGGCTCCCCACGAACCCGTGTCCCGGTACCGGCATAATGTGGGAGAAGACAACGCCGATGCCCATCTCAAAAGGCAAGTCATGGGGCGGGAAGTGGTGGTGGCGGTCACGGAAGGGAAACTGGACCTGGGGCCCTGGGAACAGATCTTCTACGGGGAGTTCGACGGGCGGCGCAAGAAACGGGTCCTGGTAAAAATCATCGGGGAATGACCTCCCGGTCTCGCTGCCCAAGGAAGCCCGCCGGAGGGGGTGGGAGCGGGGCCTTTCCTACAGCCTTTCAGGAGATCAGTTTCTCCCCCTGGGCCAGGTTTTTCAAAGCCTCCGGGTCGAGCAAGTCGATCTTTCTACCTTCTACCCGAATGATCTCCATCTGACTCAGCTTGCCCAGGATACGAGACAAAGTCTCGGGAATGGTCCCGAGAAGGCCTGCCAGTTGCCCCTTGGTGATGTCCAGGGAGACGGACGGGGAGCCGTTTTCCTGGTCGCTGAGGTAGAGAAGGTAAGCAGCCAGGCGCCCGGGGACTTCCTTGAGGGACAGGTCCTCGATGAGGTGAGTGAACTGCCGGAGGCGAAGGGACAGGACGGCAAGCATGTTGACGGCCAGGGAGGGCTCCTTTCTCACGAGATCCATGAAGGCATCCCGCGGGAAAAACATGAGTTCGGTGTGGTCGAGGGTTTCGGCACTGGCCGGATAATTGCCGCCCGCAAAGACC
>JARKQW010000278.1 GCA_029974695.1 Syntrophobacteraceae bacterium
CAATTCCCAGCCGCTTCATCCGGTTCCATACGGTCACCCGGGACACGCCCAGAATGCGGGCGGCCTCGCTCTGGTTGCCCCCGGCCTGGGACAAGGCGGCGAGGAGTCGACGTTTCTCCATGTCCATGCGACTGTCGAGGACCTTGGGTCCGCTGCGACCGGCCTGACCCCGGTACTTGGAGATGTTCTGAGGCAGGTGCCAGGGTTGAATGAGCCTTTCCTGGCAGGTGACGAAGGCAAACTCGAAGGCGCTCTTGAGCTCCCGAATGTTGCCGGGCCAGGGGTAGTTCATGAGCACTTCCATGGTGTCGGCGCTGATCCCCTCCGCCCTCTTATCGCTTTTTAGCCGAATTTTCCGAAAGAAGGACTCGGCGATGAGGGGAATGTCTTCGACCCTTTCCCGCAGGGGCGGCAGGTGAATGGGGATCACATTGATGCGGAAGTAGAAATCCTCCCGAAAAAGCCCCTTTTCCACCAGTTGCAGCAGGTTCTTGTTGGTGGCGGTGATGATGCGCACCTCGATGGGAATGGGCCGATTGTCCCCCACTCGTTCGACCACCTTCTCCTCGAGGACCCGCAACAGCTTCACCTGGGTGGAAAGGGGCAGATCGCCGATTTCATCCAGGAAAATGTCGCCTCCCTGGGCGGCTACGAACCGACCGGCCCTGCCTCGAACGGCCCCGGTGTAGGCGCCTTTCACGTGGCCGAAAAGCTCGCTTTCCAGGAGAGATTCGGTAAGGGCGGCACAGTTGACCTTGATGAAGGGCTTCTGACTCCGCGCGCTCAAGTTGTGGATCGCTTTGCTCACCAATTCCTTCCCGGTGCCGCTTTCCCCAAAGATGATCACCGGAGCGTCCGACTGGGCGGCGTTGGCGATGAGATCAAAGACCCTCTGCATGGGTGCCGAGGTCCCGATCAGGCCCTGGAAGCCGTCTTCGGATTGGAGCTCTCGCCGGAAGGCCGCGATCTGAATGTCCTTTTCGATGAGTTCGGTGATGTCGGTAATGGTTTCGACGGCCCCGATCACCTTCCCGTGGTCGTCGTGAAGAAGAGAGGCGCTCTTGAGGGCATGGAGGATGGTCCGGTCTTTTCGCAAGAGGGTGCACTTGCGGCTGGTCAGGTCTCCGGAGTTGAACAGCACGCACCAGTGCTCCCCTCTTTGTTCCCGGACCTTCTCGAAAAGGCTGCACTCCATGATGGAACACTTCTTCCCGATGAGCTCCTCCCTGCTGTAGCCCGTCATGTTCTCCAGGGCCTTGTTCACCGAGATGATGGTGCCCTGGGGATTCACGATGATGATGCCGTCCCGAATGGTGCTCACGACGGCTTTCCAGTATCGGTCCAGTGCACGTTCGGCCATCGTTGGTCCCCTGTTAAAGCTTAACAGGTGGTTAAAACTTAACACTTAACACCTGCAAGAAAACCCGGTTGAAAGGGCCTGTACGCGGAAGAAACGGAATCTGAGGCTGTTCTCTGGAATGGCGCGCGGACTGGAGACTGTTCAACTCTCGAGTGATCAACCGTTCAGATGTTTCAGATCCCTATTCAGTGTTCTTTAACAGGATCAAGAATCGTGCCGGATTGTGGCAAACAGGGGGTGGATCCCGGGATAGACCGGCGTTGTACGGCAACCGTCGCCAGTTCGCAGGACCGGACTGCAAAGACGCCGGCCGTCTCCGGAGGGACAATTCCGCCGCCGTTCTCGACGCTACTGGGTGCGATACGGCCCCCGGTTTTCCTGGCACTGTAATTGCTTATAACCCGATCGGGGCCATTTTGCAAGGAGAATCAAAGCCTTGAAAAAGAAGGTCGACCACATTTTTGATCTTCGAGGCAGCTTTGCTCCCATTGCTCTTCTTCAACTCACCCAAGAACTGGAGGAGATGAAGGTCAACGAGATCATGGAAATCATCGGCTGTGGGCCCGAAACCTTGGCGGATCTCTTAAGAATCGTTCCCGCTTCCTCCTTCGAGTTCATCCATCTAAAACCCGCCAAGGAGGATTCTTTCTACTGCATTTGTCTCAGGAAACGAGGCAAGCCGCAATCCTAAAGGGAAGCGGGGACCGGGGAATGCAAGAGAACGCGTCGAGTTCCCGGGTCCCCGGTGACGAACGGGGTGCAATCCCCCGAACAGAGGAGAGGGATATCCATGGAAGATCGATCGAATACGAGTCCCATGACGGCCGCGGTATTGGTTGTCGGTGGGGGGATCGCGGGAGCCCAGGCCGCTCTGGACCTGGCGGATTCCGGCTACTTCGTCTACCTGGTGGAAAAGGATACCTCCCTGGGAGGAATCATGGCCCGCCTGGACAAGACGTTTCCCACCAACGACTGCTCCATGTGCATCTTGTCTCCCAAGCTGGTGGAGTGCGGCCGACATCTGAACATTCAATTGATCACCAATGCCCGGCTGGAAAGCCTGGAAGGCAAGGAGGGGGACTTCCTCGCCACGGTGAGGGAAGAGCCCCGGTTTGTGGATACGGAAAAGTGTATCGCCTGCGGAGTCTGCGCCGAAAAGTGCCCCCGCCGGGTGGAGGACGAATTCAACGAGGGACTCAACAAACGCAAAGCGGCCTACATTCGCTATCCGCAGGCGGTTCCCCTCAAGTATGCCCTCGACCGGGAGCATTGCATCTACTTTGAAAAGGGCAAATGCCGGGCCTGTGAGAAATTCTGTCCGGCCGGTGCCGTGGATTTCCATCAGGAGGGCCGGGTGCACCAACTCCGGGTGGGTTCCGTCATCCTGGCGCCCGGGTTGAGTGCCCTGAGTCCCACCGCATACGACACCTACGGCTACGGGGTTCATCCCAACGTGATCACGAGCATGGAATTCGAACGAATCCTGAGCGCCTCGGGTCCCTATCAAGGGCACCTGCTGCGCCCTTCGGACCGGAAGGCCCCCCGCCGAATCGCCTGGCTCCAATGCGTGGGGTCCCGCGACCTCCATCACGGCGGCCACGGTTACTGCTCGGGCGTTTGCTGCATGTACGCCGTCAAGGAAGCGGTGATCGCCAAAGAGCACGCGGGGGCGGACCTGGATACCGCGATCTTCTATATGGACATGCGGACCTATGGAAAGGACTTCGAGCGTTATTACGACCGGGCCCGGGAAGAGGTGGGAGTTCGTTTTGTCCGTTCCCGGGTTCACTCCGTTCGTCCATCGTCTCCAGGGTCCCACGAGCTAAGCCTGGAGTATGTGGACGACGCGGGAAGGACCCACAGTGAGGAGTTCGACCTGGTGGTGCTTTCCGTGGGCATGGAATTGTCCGCCGACACCATAGAACTGGCCGGGAAGCTGGGAATCCGGGTGGATGAGAGCGGCTTCGTCTCTACGAGCTCCTTTTCTCCCGTGACCACCTCTCGGCCCGGCGTCTACGTTTGCGGAGGGTACCTTGGACCCAAGGACATCCCCCACTCGGTGATGGAAGCCTCGGCGGCCTCGGCAGCCTCGTCGGCTTCCCTGGCCGATGCTCGGGGTACTCTCACCCATGAGAAGACCTATCCCCCCGAAGATCCCATTATCCTGGAAAAACCCCGCATCGGCGTCTTTGTGTGCCATTGCGGAATCAACATCGGGGGGGTGGTGGACGTCCCGGCGGTGCGGGATTATGCCGCGACCCTCCCCAACGTGGCCTATGTTGCCGACAACCTCTTTACCTGCAGCCAAGACACCCAGGGGTTGATCCGACAGGCCATCAAAGACCACCGGTTGAATCGAATCGTGGTGGCGGCCTGTACTCCCCGAACCCACGAGCCCCTGTTCCAGGAGACCATCCGGGAGGCGGGACTGAACCGGTACCTGTTCGATCTTGCCAACATCCGCGATCAGAATTCCTGGGTTCACATGGCGGATCCCCGGAAAGCCACCCAGAAGGCCAAGGACCTGGTCCGCATGGCTGTGGCCCGGGTGGCCCTCCTCGAGCCCATCGAAGAGCTCGAGGCGGAAACCTGGCGCTCGGCCCTGGTGATCGGCGGAGGCATTGCAGGGATGAATGCCGCTCTGGCCGTCGCGGACCAGGGATTGCGGGTCTACCTGGTGGAGCGGCAGCCGGTGCTGGGCGGACACGGTCGACACATCCGATCCACCTGGAAGGGGGAAGAGGTCGGAGGGTACCTCAACGACCTGAACCACCGGGTGTTCGCTCATCCCAACATCGAGGTCTTGACCGAGGCACGGGTGGAAAGCGCTCAGGGCTTCGTGGGTCAGTACACCACCCGGATCTCCGTGAATGGGAAATCCCGAGACCTCAACCACGGCGTGGTCATTCTCGCCACGGGCGCCGAGACCCTGGAGCCCCAAGAATACCTGTTCGGGGAAAGCGAGCGGGTCACCCGGTGGCACGAGCTCCAGGACCTCTTCGACCGCAAGCCGGAGAAACTTGAAGAAGCCGAAGCCGTGGCTTTCCTCTTGTGCGTCGGGTCCCGTGAACCCGATCGTCCTTACTGCTCGAAGGTATGCTGCACGAGCTCCATCCGGCAGGCCATCGATTTGAAAACTCGCAAGCCCGACCTGGATGTCTACGTCCTCTACCGGGACATCCGCACCTACGGCCTCCGGGAGGAGCTCTACACCCAGGCTCGGCGGGAGGGAGTCCTGTTCATTCGCTACTCCCGGGATGAAAAGCCGCGGGTGGAAGCCTCCGGGAACAAGCTGCAAATCACTGTGAGGGACCATGTGCTGGATCGGCCCGTGCGACTCGAGGTGGACTACCTCAACCTGGCCACCGCCGTCATTCCCCGGGGTCTAAAAGAGCTTGCCCGGATCTACAAGGTCCCCGTGAACCAGGACGGGTTCTTTCTGGAAGCCCACATGAAGCTGCGGCCCGTGGAGTTTTCCACCGAGGGAATCTTTGTGTGCGGTCTGGCCCATTGTCCCAAACCCATCGAGGAATCCATTGCCCAGGCCCAGGCGGCGGCGAGCAAGGCGACCAAGATCCTCGTACAGCCCCACCTCAAGCTCGAACCCACGGTCTCTCGAATCGACCCGGAGCTCTGCGTGGGATGCGGATTGTGTGAGAAGTCCTGCCCCTTTGGAGCCATCCGGCGCTACGAGGTGGTGGGGAGAGGATACGTGGCCGAATCCATTCCCGCCTCGTGCAAAGGGTGCGGAGTCTGTGCCGCCGCCTGTCCCCAAAAGGCCATCGACATGCTGCATTTTCGTCACAGCCAGATCGTCGCGACCATCCGAGCGGGTGGGAAAAAGGCGTAGACCGGAGAAAGGAGCCACAAGATGGAAGAAGCATTCGAACCGAGAATACTGGCGTTCCTGTGCAACTGGTGTTCCTATGCCGGAGCGGACCTTGCCGGGGTATCCCGATTTCAATATCCTCCCACCATTCGCATCATCCGGACCATGTGCTCGGGTCGGGTGGACCCGGTCCACGTAGTGGAGGGGCTCATGAGCGGCTACGACTGCGTGTTGGTCTTCGGTTGCCACTTTGGGGACTGCCACTACGTGGACGGAAACCTGTATACGGCCAAGAGAATGGACGTGGTCAAATGGCTGCTGGACCTATCGGGAGTC
>JARKQW010000510.1 GCA_029974695.1 Syntrophobacteraceae bacterium
TCGGGCACTTCGACTCCGAACCCATCTTCCTGAAACCTGGAGACCCGTTTATCCTCACCACCGAAGACATCGTGGGCGATGAGCGCCGGGTCTCCATGTCTTTCGCCCCCCTTCCACGGGTGGTGAAGCCGGGAGACACCCTGTATCTGAACGACGGCTTGATCCAGCTCGAGGTGCGCACGGCGGACGGCACCGACGTCCACTGCCGGGTGGTTGTGGGCGGGGAACTGCGCTCGCGCAAGGGGCTCAATCTCCCGGGCATCGACCTGGGCATCAGCGCATTCACGGAACATGACCACAACTGTTTGAAGTTTGCTATGGAAAACGGCGTGGACGCGGTGAGCCAATCCTTCGTCGAGAGCGCCGCGGACATCCGGGCGGTGCGCAACGCCGCGGCGGCCCTGGGTCACCACCCCTTCATCATCGCCAAGATCGAACGATCGACGGCTCTCCATTACCTGGACGAGATCATCGCCGAGGCGGACGCCGTCATGATCGCCCGGGGGGACCTGGGCGTCGAGCTGCCCATCGAACAGATCCCCGTGGTGCAGAAACAGATCATGCGCAAAGCAAACCTATGGGCCAAGCCCGTCATCACGGCAACCCAGATGCTGGAATCCATGACCACCAACCGGCGGCCCACCCGTGCAGAGGCCACGGACGTGGCCAACGCCATTCTCGACGGCACCGATGCCGTCATGCTCTCGGGGGAATCCGCCATGGGCCGGTATCCCGTGGATTCCGCCGCCATGCTCGCCAAGATCGCCGCCGCCATCGAACCCTACAGGACCGGGATCCGGGCCGGCGAACTGTTCCGAGGCATCGACCTCAAGGGCAAGTTACCCCCGGCAAGGCTCATCGACCTGAGCGTGGAGACCGTCCTCGAGTATGCGGAACCTGCCGCCATCTTTGTTCCCACCCACGGGGGCGAAACGGCCCGGAGCATTGCCCGGTTCCGCCTTCCCGCCTGGATCGTCGCGGTCAGTGCCCAGGAAGCCACCTGTCGGCGGTTGCAGTTCTCTTCCGGGGTCTACCCGGTTTGCGAACCCGAGCACCCCGAGAATTGGAACGTCTATATCGCCGAATGGCTCAAGGCCCGTGGAATGGAGGGGAAGTTCGCGGTGATGACCGAAGGCCCTTCGAGAAGACACCCGGAAACCAACCACCGCCTGGAAATTGTGGACTTGGGCCGGGGGAACTGAAGGGAGGCCGACTCGATCCCAACGCCTACCCCCCTTGCCCCCGAGGGACCGGGGGGTCCGCAACGGGCACGCACCGCCGGACCCGATGATCACACCGGACCGGATGATCGGGACTGTGGGGGCCGAGAGGCTCGATTCTCCCGGCCTCCGGGACCCGGGCAGGACCTCGAGGGGCGCATGGATCGGCGATCTCGAAGGCAGGAAACGGGTTCGAGAACCTGCCCCGGTAGAAAGGAGAGGACCCCTCCATGACCGAAAGCCACCGGGACATTCCCCGCGTCTTTCTTGCGGTGCTCTTCATCGGAGCCATCATCGGCACCTCCCTGTGGATTCTCAGACCGTTCCTGGGGGCCGCCATCTGGGCGGTGACCATCGTTACGGCCACCTGGCCCCTCATGGTCACCATCCAAAACAGGCTTTGGGGACGCCGCTCCCTGGCGGTGGTGCTGATGACCGTCATCCTTCTTTGCTTTCTGGTGGTGCCTTTCTGGCTGGCCATCGGCACCATCGTCTCCAACTCCGATCGGATTGCCGGGTGGGTGAGGTCCATGCCCGAGTTCGAGGTCCCGCCTCCCCCGGCCTGGCTGGACCGGGTGCCGGTGGTGGGCCCCGACCTGGTGACGGCCTGGGAGAAGGTTGCCGTGGCCGGAATCAAGGATTTCATGAAAAAGCTGGCCCCCTACGGCGGCAGCGCCATCCGCTGGTTCATCACCGAGGTGGGAGGCTTCGGAGTCCTGGTCCTGCAGTTCCTGCTCACCGTGGCCTTTTCGGCCATCCTTTACGCCCGGGGCGAGCACGCAGCCTCGAAGGTGAGACTCTTTGGGCGCCGCCTGGCGGGGCCACGGGGGGAGAATTCGATCCTGCTGGCGGGACAGGCCGTACGAGGGGTCGCTCTCGGGGTGGTGGTGACCGCCCTGGCCCAGTCGGTGCTTGCAGGGGTGGGCCTCGCCATCGCCCGGGTCCCCTTTGCCGCCATCCTCACGGCCGTCATGTTCATGCTGGCCATCGCCCAGGTCGGTCCCATGCTCGTGCTGATCCCGGCGATCATCTGGCTCTATTGGACCAGCAGCGCGGGCTGGGGCACGTTCCTGCTCATCTGGACGGTGGTGGTGGGAACCATGGACAACTTTCTGCGCCCCGTTCTCATCAAGAAAGGGGCCCATCTTCCCCTGCTCTTGATTTTTGCCGGAGTGGTGGGCGGCCTGATGGCCTTCGGTCTCATCGGCATCTTCGTGGGCCCGGTCGTCCTGGCCATCGGTCACACCCTCCTCCTGGCATGGATCGACGAGGAAGCAGCCCCCCCACCCCCCTCTCCTCCCCCGGCACAGGCCACGGAAGGGGGGAAGCCCGATTCGTGACAAGGCCCCCGGTCTCCCGGAGCGGCCTGGGTCCCCCCAATCCGGAAGGAACCGTCCCGGCACCGGGACACAGGCAGCCCACAAGGCCACGCCCCGGCAACAGCGGCGACGAAAGCCTCGAGAGCACCCGGGTCGAGCCTTTGCGGACCGAGGCAGTCCAACCCTCCCCGCTAACCCTTCAGGATTTTGTCCAGGATGCACTTGGTGATCAGGTAGGTCGGTTTGACTCCCTCGGCTCCCAGGCTGCCCGAAGCGAGGGTTTGGCCGCTCATCAGCGGATTGTCCGAAGCATAGTAGGCATACCGGACCTTCACGTCCCGGGAAATGTGGCCGCGGATCATGGCGGCATTGATGGCCCGGTGGTAGTGCCCGCCTTCCATTTCCAGGCCCACCGCCTTCCAGCTGGTGCTCTTGAAGGTCTCGAGGACGTCCCGGTTCTGGAGAGACGTTCCCAGCACGGTGATCACCGGCCCCACAAAGACGTTGCGGTACCCTTCGAAGTCTTCTTCCTTCAGATCGTTCTCGATCATGTAGTTGTGGGCGGAGCCCTCGAGCACATGGGCCGTGGCGATCATGACGTCCCCTTTCTTTCCCAGGAGAGTCCCCGCTTTTCCCATGACCGACATGGAACGAACGTCGAGGTTTTTTTCCACGCCGTCCACCATCACGGGTTGCAGAAGGGAATCGATCAACTCAAAGGCCTGGGTGCCAAAGGCATAATCCATGACGAGAATGACCGGCTTTGGCTCCCCCACCGCGTTCCCGTCCCATGCCAGGTCCGGATGGAATCCTTCCCAATTCAGCTTTGCCGTATCGATGATCTGGCAATCCACGTGGGCGCCGCTCCGGTCCGGCACCTCATAAAAGCCGTAATTCTTTGCGTATTCGAGAACTTCGTTGGTCCTGTTGCGCAACACGTGGACCAGGGAATAGAGATCCGGCGGGCACTCGTTGGCGGCGATCCCTCCAACCGCCCCGTATCCGTACAAAAGGTTGGCAACGCTGTGCAGGTTCGAGCTGATGATATGGAGGGGCCGGTGCTCCAGGTTCAATGCTTCCAGGGTTTCCCGAATGCCGGCGGCCCATTTCTTCCCGTAGACCTGGTGCAGGATCACGTGGCTCAGGTCCGGGGTGAATCGCACCTCCATATCCGCCTGCTTTTCCGTAGCGGACTCCATCCTGGTTCCCAGGCTGTGGACGATTTCGAAGAGGTCGTTGGCGGCTTTGTGCTCGTTTTTCAACCGGCCAAAATATTCGTAGCTGTCCCGGGTCTCATGGAAAGTCCGGCCTAGAATGATGCTCAGGTTCCACAGGGCACGATTCAGCTTTACGCCGTCGCACGGGTCCCGCTCCTCCATGAATTTTTGGAATTCCTGCCATTCCGTGGTCACGTTTCCTTCCTGGTCCCGCATCTTGCTGTGAATATTCTTGGCCTCGATATACAGGAAGGTCAGGTGGGTCAGGATATCGTAGATCTCGCTGAAGCCGCGGGTGATGACGAAGCACATCTCGCTTTCGCTGATGCGATAGGAGGTTCTGCGGCGCTTGAGGGGTTGGAGCATCACGAAGGGGGTGTCTCCCAGGTCCTCTTCGGAGGTCATCACGAAGCGGCTGCATTCTTCGATGCCCTTGGGAAGCCGTTCCATGACGTACTCGAGCCCCTTGAGCTCGATGCTCCTGGGATCGTTCATGGTTCCGTAGATCTCGGGACTGAGGGTCCTCAAGGCGTCCTGGAGGACCTGGCCCGAGCGGGCGTTCATGTGAAAGCGCCCCATGAGCAGGAGAGCATCCGCTGCAATCCGGAAACTGTGAATGGCCAACCTTGCGGCATTGGATCTCGTGGTTTCTTCCATAAACCGACCTTCTGCTGCTCCCGAACCGGGGGCTCCAAGCGTTGAAACCTCCCTGCAACCCCGGGGGAAGCACGGTTTTCCTTTGGGCGGTCGCGCCGGGACGAAAGCCCCGCAAGCCCTCGGGTCCCCCACCCTAGGAAGCAAGGGTCAACCAGGCTTCAGGGGGTGCCGGTACCCCTAGGGTCCCGAAAAATAGGTCACCCAGGTCTGTTTGCCGCTCGAATCGTACTTGACGGTGGCAAACCCGTAATCCTCCCCGGAGCCCAACTGGGTCTGTCCGGTGACATAGACGTTCCCGGAGCTGTCCACGGCGATGCCGGCGGGAGTATCCGCACCCTTTCCTTTCCCGTCAAATCGCTGCACCCAATAGCGCTTGCCGCCGGGACCGTACTTGATGGTGGCAAAATCGGTGGTGTTGCCGGCTCCCAGCGACTGGCCGGTCACATAGGCATATCCCGAGGAATCCACTGCCACGGCCTTGGTGTAGTCGTACCCCTGACCCGGTCCGTTGTAGGTCCTCGTCCAAACGAGCTTGCCGGAGCTGTCGTATTTCACCGTGAGAAAGTCGCCGTTCCCCGTCCATCCGGTGAGGTAGGCATTGCCTTTTTGATCCGCAGCAATCCCGGCGGGATTGTCGGGGCCGAAACCCGAGTTGAAGTTCTTCGCCCAGGCCCGTTTGCCGGTCTTCGAGTCGTACTTGAGGACGGTAAGATCGGTCTCGCCGCTGCCGCCCCGGGTACTGCCTCCCACGTAGACCGAATTCTTGCTCACGGCCAGTCCCACGGGATAGTTGAGTTGGCTCCCCGACCGGGCGTGGCGCTTGGCCCACAACTGTTTTCCGGAACTGTCGTATTTCACCGTGGCAAAATCATAGGTCTGCTCCCCCGACTGGGAGATGCCCGTAAGATAGGTGTTGCCCCTGCTGTCCACGGCGATGCCCGCCGGGCTGCAGGAACCGCCGTACGGCCCGTTGTAGCGCTTGACCCACCGCTGATTTCCGGAGGAATCGTACTTGATCGTCGTAAAGTCAAACCGGCCGCCGGATATTTCGGAGTCCCCCGCCACGTAGGCGTTTCCCTGGCTGTCCACGGCGATGCCGGAGGGCCGGTCCGAACCCCTGGTCGGACCGCTATATCGTTTCGCCCACTGCTGTTTGCCCGCGCTGTCGTAGCGCACGGTGGCAAAACTGTCGGATCCATAGTCGTTTTCCGAGCTTCCGGTAACGTAGACGTTCCCGGAGGAGTCCACGGCAACCCCGTTGGACCCGTCGTTGCCCTTGGCGGGCCCGTTGTAGTAGCGCACCCACTTCTGTTTGCCCGCGCTGTCATACCGGATCGTAGCGAAGTTGCTGCTTCCCGAGCCGTTCACCCACTGCCCGGTAACATAGGTGTTTCCCGCGGAATCCACCGCAATCCCCGTGGGCTGGGTAACCTCCTCCCCCAACAACCCGGGGCCCCCGGCCGGTTGTACGGACCCCGCCCTTGAGGGAGCCTCTTGTGCAAGGGAGACACCCGCTCCCAGGCCCGCAGCGTCGGGGATTGCCCCCAGGCCCGCCAATCCCAGAACGCCCAGGAGGGTTAAGAGGCAAAGCCCGCGTCCCAACGGTCTTTCCCGAATCTTCATGGGGTCCTCCTTTTTGTTCCTTCCCGTCCTCGGCCCTCTGCCCGTCGGAACTCCGGTGCCTCGTCCGATCGCCCGCGACCCCGGTGCAGCGGAAAGGTTGCAGATACCGGGAGATTCCCTCTACGGGAAATACCTCACCCAGCTTTGTCCCCCGTTGGGATTATACCGGATGGTGGCGAAGGTGTTCTTCCCCTGAGAGCTCTCCGACCATCCGGTGACATAGGTGTATCCGTCCTGGTCCACGGCGATGTCCGTCGGAGTGTCGTCCCCGTTTCCCGCTCCGTTGAACCGCCGGACCCAGAGGACCTTGCCGCCGGGAGTGTACTTGATGGTGAGATAATCGGAGCCGGACCCGTCCCCTTGCGACTCCCCCGTCACGTACACATTCCCGGCATCATCCGAGCACATGGCCGTGGGACGGTCGTAATCAATGGTTTCGGTGTAGGACCTTGTCCAACCGATGTCCCCCGACCTATTGAACTTTATGGTCTGGAACTTGCCTCTTCCCGAGGTCCCGGTAACATAGACGCTTCCGTTCTTGCCCGCCGCAATGGCCGAGGGATCATCATCCCCCTGCCCCGAGTTATAGTGCCTGGCCCAGGCCCTTTTACCGCTTTTGCGATTGTACTTCACGACGGTATAACTCGTATTCCCGCTCTTCGTCCGGGTCGATCCGGCGACATAGACCGATCCGCCGCTCTCGACCAGTCCCACAGGGAAGTTATAATTGCTGTCCGGCCGGGCGTAGCGGCTCACCCAATCGAGATGACCCGTCTTGGTGTAACATACCGTCGCAAAATCATAGGTGTTCTCCCCCGACTGGGAGTGCCCCGTGACGTAAAGGTAGCCACTGGGGTCCACGTACAGGGCCGCCGGGCTGCTGGATCCTTGGTAGGGACCGTTGTATCGCTTGTTCCATACTTCCTTGCCGGCGGGACTGTACCGGATCGTCGTGTAGTCCCACCGGTTCTCCGAAACCCCCGCGTCTCCCGCCACGTACACGGAGCCGCTGTTGTCCACTCCAACCCCGACGGGAAAATCGTAATCCTTTGCCGGACCGTTGTAACGGCGCACCCACTCTTGTCGGCCGTCGGGAGCGTACTTGACGGTGGCGAAATCCGTGGGGCCGCTGCCGCCTGCAGAGGAGCCGGTAACATACGAGTTGCCGGAACCGTCCACGGCCATCCCTTGGGGGACGTCCTCGCCGCCGGCCGGACCGTTGTAGCGGCGCACCCACCCCTGCTTCCCTTTTGAACTATACTGGATGGTGGTAAAATCCGTGTTTCCCGAGCTATTGGGCAAGGGGCCGGAGACATAGACTCGCTGCCGATCCGCCACGACTTTCGGCCCTCCCCCGGAAGGTCCCCCCGTGCGCAGCAATTTGGATGGGGAGATCACGGGCTCCGAGGCTCTCACGGTCGCCTGTTCCTCGGGAGCGACCAGCCCGGCTTCCCTGGCGGCGGTATTGAAGCTCATGCCCGGAACGGCCAGGCCCACGGCGCAACACAGGGCCGCAAGACGGAGTCCTCTTTGCATCGATGCCTTTTGAATTGCCATGAGATCCCCCTTTACAAAAGGTTGTCGGTGCCTTCCTAGCCGGCGGGGTACTCCCCTACTCCGCTCGATCCGGGACGGCCGGGCGGCAATTCATCTATTGCGGATGGTTGAGTTTATTTCGATAGTAATAGGAGTTGCTAAAAGAGGTCAAGTAGTTCCAGGGAGCCCTACAAGTCTTTTTTTGCGACTTTGTCGGTCCTGTCCTGTGGGGGGCCCCAAGCGCTCGATCCCGGCTTTCGGAGGGGGAGAGACGGGCCGGACTCGGGTTCTTTCGCCCTCACGCCCCCCCAAGAACAGGCAGGCCGGAGCCAAAACGCGGCCTTCCTCAGGAGGAAACCGCACCGGCCGTCTCTGTGAAAAGACCTTCCGAACGTAGGGGCGTCTTTCGTGGGAAAACAAGCGGAACATCCCGGGCATCCCGCCGGTACGGGAGCCCTTTGGAAACGGACGGTCCACTCACTGCTGATCGTTTTGGTGGCCGTTTTGGCCTACTCGAACACCTTCGACGTCCCCTTCCATTTCGACGACACGCCAAACATCGTTGCAAACTCCCTG
>JARKQW010000308.1 GCA_029974695.1 Syntrophobacteraceae bacterium
GCCCCGGCTCACGAAGGGGAGATCCCCCAACAGCTCGATTTGGGAACCTTCGCGAACGCTTTGTCCCGCCTTGGTTGCAGGAACCCCGTTCACCCGGACCCGGGCCGCAAGGATCAGGGCCTGGGCACGCTCCCGACTCGATACCAGTCCTTTATCGACGAGCAACCTGTCCAATCGCACGCAACACCTGGCCATGGCGGGCTTGCAGGATCCCCAAGGCGGCCTTTTGGATGCCGTCGGCGTCGATGCCGTGCATGCTCCTCAGGATGCTCTGGCTCCCGTGGGGAATGAAGGAGTCGGGCAATCCCAGGCGCACGAAGTCCCCGGGGAAGAAACCGGCTTCCTGAAACATCTCCAGGACCGCACTTCCGAATCCTCCCGCCAGGACGTTCTCTTCCACGGTGACTACCCGGCCGATCTTCTCGGCAAGCCCCAGGAGGAGCTCCCGGTCCAGAGGTTTCACGAACCGGGCGTTGACGACCGTGGCCTCGATCCCCTGTCCTTCGAGCTTCGAGGCAGCTTCGAGGCAGGGATAGACGGTGGAGCCGATGCCGATCAGCAGGATATCGGGTCCCTCGCGCAGGACTTCGCCCCTGCCGATGGGCAGGGCTTGCAAATTCTCGTCCAGGGGCACTCCCATCCCATTTCCCCGGGGATAGCGAAGGGCGGCGGGCCCCGGGTGATCCAGGGCCGTCTTCAACATGTGTCGCAGCTCGTTTTCGTCCTTGGGAGCCATGAGCACCATGTTGGGAATGTGGCGGAGAAAGGAGAGGTCGAAAACGCCGTGGTGGGTGGGGCCGTCCTCGCCCACCACACCTCCCCGGTCCATGCTGAATACCACGGGAAGGTTCTGGAGGCATACGTCGTGGATGATCTGGTCGTAAGCCCGCTGCAGGAAGGTGGAGTAGACGGCCACCACGGGCTTGAAACCGTCTACGGCCAGTCCGGCGGCGAAGGTGACCGCGTGCTGCTCGGCAATCCCCACATCGAAGAAGCGGTCCGGAAAAGTCTTGGAGAAGAGCTCGAGGCCCGTGCCCTGGAGCATGGCCGCGGTAATGGCGATGACCTTGGTATCCCGCTCGGCCAGGCTCGTGATGGTTTCCCCAAAGACGTGGGTATAGGACGGGGCGCCCCCCTTGGCATTGAGGCTCCTGCCCGTTTCCACCTCAAAGGCCCCCACCCCGTGAAAGCTGGTGGGGTCTTTTTCTGCGGGGGGATATCCCTTGCCCTTCTGGGTCATGACGTGGACGAGCACGGGACCTTTGATCTGCCGTGCGGCCTGGAGGACCTCCACCAGGCGATCCAGGCGATGACCCTTGATGGGCCCGATGTAATGAAAATCCAGGGCCTGAAAGAGCATGCCGGGGGTGAAGAAGGTGACGAGGGAATCCTCGCTTCTTCGGAGCAGCTGAACGATGTTGGGACCCAGCCCGGGAATGGACTTGAGAAAACTCTCCATCTCCCGCTTGAGGTTGAGCAGGGTCTTGTTGGAGAGCTTTCGGCTGAGGAAGGACGAAAGGGCACCCACGTTGGGGGAGATGGACATTTCGTTGTCGTTTAGGACGACCATGAGGTCCTTGTCCAGGTCTCCCGCATGGTTGAGGGCCTCGAAGGCCATGCCGCCGGTCATGCTGCCGTCTCCGATGACGGCAATGGTTCGGTTTCGGGACCCTTTGAGGGAGTTGGCTACGGTCATTCCCAGGGCCCCGGAAATGGAGGTGCTCGAGTGCCCCGTGTCGAAGACGTCGTGCCTGCTCTCGTTTCTCTTGGGAAAGCCGCTGATCCCTCCAAACTGGCGGATGGTATGGAACTGGGAACGGCGTCCCGTGAGGATCTTGTGCGCATACGCCTGGTGCCCCACATCCCAGATGATCCGGTCATGAGGACTGTCAAAAACGAAATGGAGAGCCAGGGTGAGCTCGACCACTCCCAGGCTGGGAGCCAGGTGGCCCCCGTTGACCGATAGGGTCTGAATGATCGTTTCGCGAATTTCCTGGGCGAGTTGCTGCAGTTGAGCGAGAGTCAGTTGTTTGAGTTGGGAAGGGCTGTCAATCCGGGAAAGCAACGATTTCTGCGGTTCTTCCATCAAGGTCCAACCTCTTTTAAAAAGAGCGATCACTCCCACGTTTGCGGGCAACGTCCGGAACCACGACGCACCCCGCTTCCTCTCACCCCTTTCGCACGAGCAGATGTTTGGCGACGGCCCTCAGGGGCTCGGCCGATGCATCGAACCGGGACAGGGTCCGGAGGGCTTCCTCCACATGGTGTTTGGCCGACTCCCGGGAGGCTTCGATCCCCAAGAGGGCAGGGTAGGTCTTCTTGTTCTTGGCGGCGTCGGATCCCGGGTTCTTGCCCATGAGACGGGCATCCCCTTCCACGTCCAGCAGGTCGTCGGTGATCTGGAAGGCCATCCCCAGGTGATGCCCGTATCGAGTCAGGTCGGCCACGCGGTCTTCTTCCCCTCCCACGAGGACCGCCCCTGCCTCGAGGGAAGCCGTAATCAGGGCACCCGTCTTGCACCGGTGCATGTAGACCACGGTGTCCATGTCCACTTCCCGATTCTCGGACTCGAGGTCGACGGTTTGTCCCCCGATCATGCCCCGCGCCCCGGCGGCTTCGGCGATGATGTCCACCACCCGGAGGATCCTCTCGGCAGGAAACATCCCGTTGGTGCGCAATCGGGCCAGGATCCCGAAGGCCTCGGTGAGGAGCGCATCTCCGGCCAGTATGGCGACGGCTTCTCCGTAAACCTTGTGGTTCGTGGGGCGACCTCTGCGAAAATCGTCGTTGTCCATGGCTGGGAGGTCGTCGTGGATCAGGGAATAGGTGTGGATCATCTCCATGGCGCACGCCACCGGCATGACCGCCTGGAAAGAACTTCCCAGCATCTCGGCGGACGCCGCGCATTGACGGGTCCCCGAAACGGCCTCGGCGGCGGCCAGGCAAAGAATGGGCCGAAGGCGTTTGCCCCCGGCAAAGAGGCTGTATCGTGCGGCTTCCACGACCCGCTTTTCCAGGCGCGAAGAAGGTGGGAAGTATTGTTCGAGGGCGGTTTCCACCCATTCTTTTCGTTCGGTAAGGTACTTCTTCAGATCAAAGGGTTGCATCAGCGTTCGATTCTTGGTCCCGGGGTTACAAACCTAACTCTACCACGCCTTCCCATGCCTTTCCACTGTTTTGAGGCGTCATCCGCCCCATGTCTCAATCCTGGGAGGATTCCGCTTCAAAGGGAAGGGCGCTCACCCCTCCCTCGGGGTCCGCCATGAGGACCTGGACCTTCTTCTCCGCTTCCTCGAGCTTCCTGTGACAGAACTGCACCAGTCGGATCCCTTCGGTGAAAGACTCGACGGCTTCCTCCAGGGGCAGGTCCCCCCGCTCCAGCTTCTCGACCACCGCTTGAAGCTTCTTCAGAGCGTCCTCGAACGGTTCGCTTTTCTTTCTCGACATCCTTCATCCTTCAAGATAGGGGGGTTGTCTCCCATTCCCCCTGCACAGTGCATTTCAGGGCTCCTTGGGAGAGCCTCAGCCCGATCTCGTCGCCCGGGCAAACCTGGCCGGAGTTTCGAAGCACCGCCATGTCCTCGAGTCGATACCCGATGGCGTATCCCCGCTGTAAGACCGCCAGGGGACTGAGGCTATCCAGCCTCGATGCATATTCCTGCAACCGGTATTTCCGGGCTTCCAGATTTTTCGAAAGCTGGAAGGCCATTTCCCTCTGCAGACGGCACAGTTCGATCCGGGACTGTTGGATGGTCGTCGAAGGGTGACGGGATCGCAGACGGTCCACCAGGTGCGCCAGGCTCGTCTGCTGGCGTTCCATGCGTCGAGCCATGGCAAGGTGCATACGTTCCAGGCGGTCGTCCAGGAACAGCTTCCAGTCTTCCAGGCGGCGCCGGGGACTGACCAAACGTTTTTCCAGCATCTCGACGGCCTGCCGGGACCCCTCGATTTTGCGCCGGAGAACCTCGACCATCCGGTCCGTTCCGTGGGCCAGCTCCCTTTGAAATTCCTCCATTCGACGGAGCACCCACTGGGCCCCGGCAGTGGGGGTGGGAACCCGCAGGTCCGCCACAAAGTCGGAAATGGTGTAGTCGATCTCATGGCCAACGGCCGAGATGGTGGGGATGGGGCAGGAAGCCAGGGCCCGTGCGGCCGCTTCCTCGTTGAACGCCCACAGGTCCTCGATACTGCCCCCTCCTCGCCCCACCAGAAGGACGTCCCAGCCGAATTCATTCCGCAGTTCGCCCGCTTTGCGGATTGCCCCGGCGATTTCCTCGGCCGCTCCCTGCCCCTGGACCCGCACGGGCAGGATCGTGATCTCGAGGGGATAGGGGCTGCGCTCGAGTACCTTGAGGATATCCCGGACGGCTGCTCCCGTAGAGGACGTCACCACGGCGACGCGCCGGGGACAAAGGGGCATGGGCTTTTTTCGGGAAGCGTCGAAGAGCCCTTCGGACCCCAGCTTCTTCTTGAGCTGTTCGAAGGCCAGTTGAAGGGCCCCCAAGCCCCGGGGTTCCATGACGTCCACGATGAACTGGTATTCCCCGCGGGGTTCGTACACCCCCAGGCGACCCCGGCACACAACCTGGATGCCCGATTCCGGAACAAAGCGCAGGTAGCGGTTCTGAGAGCGAAAAAACACCCCCCGGATTTGGCTCTGTTCGTCCTTGAGGGTGAAATAGAAGTGCCCCGAGGAGGGGACCCGGAAATTGGAGATCTCTCCCGTCACCCACACGAACGGGTACCGGGATTCGAGAAGGTCCCGAATTTCGGCGTTGAGCTCGCTTACGGTGTAAACGTGGGTCTCTGCAAGTGCCTGCTGCCGCATGGTCTTCTTTCATCCGGGGAAACCCGACATGCCGGGGGCCGCGGTCGGGATCGGCCCGGGCCTTTTGCCGTCCCTTCGCTCTCGAGGACCGCCGGGTCGGTTCTCGCCGCCGGTTTTACCGAAACAGTTTCGGGTCCATTGCGTCCCGCAGCCCTTCTCCTACCAGATTATAGGCGGTAATACTAAGGAAAATCGCCAGCCCCGGGAAAACGGTCAACCACCAGGCAAATTCGATGTAATCGCGGCTCTGGGACAGGATGTCTCCCCAGCTCGGGGTCGGGGGCGGCACCCCGAACCCCAGAAAGCTCAAGCTCGATTCCGTGAGGATGGCTCCGGCGATGCCGAACACCGCCGAGACGAGAACCGGGGCCATGGAATTGGGCAACATGTGAACGAAGATGATCCGCAAATGGGAAGCCCCCAGGGACCTCGAGGCCTGGATGAAATCCAGTTGCTTGATCTTGAGGAACTCGGCTCGAACAAATCTGGCCACGCCGCTCCAACCCGTAAGCCCGATGACGATCATGATGTTGTAGATGCTGGGCGGCAGGAAGGCGATGATGGCAATGATGAGGAAAAAAGTCGGAATGGTGAGCAGGATTTCGATCATTCGACTGATGAGGTGATCGGTCCAGCCTCCGAAGTACCCGGCCAGGGCCCCCAGGAAGATGCCGATGACCAGGGCGATGCCCACCGCCACAAAGCCCACGGAAAGAGAAATCCTCGCCCCGTGAATCATGCGGCTCAAGACGTCCCGCCCACTGTCGTCGGTGCCGAACCAGTGGTCGCGAC
>JARKQW010000317.1 GCA_029974695.1 Syntrophobacteraceae bacterium
TGGGCTCGATTGGCCACATAGAACGCGGGAGAAGTCTCGTCCGCAAACACGGGGGCCACCAAGGTGATGTCGGGCAGGTGAGTCCCCCCCTGGAAGGGGTCGTTCAAGGCCGCCATGTCCCCGGGAGACATGACAACGCTCCGAACGGCGGACTCCACGGACAGGGGCATGGACCCCAGATGAACGGGGATATGGGCCGCCTGGGCAATGAGCTCTCCCCGGTGGTTGAAAAGCGCACAGGAGAAATCCCTTCGTTCCTTGATATTGGGGGAATAGGCCGTTCGCTGGAGGGTCACCCCCATCTGTTCCGCGATGGAGGAGAACTTGTGCTTGAACACTTCCAGCAGGACGGGATGGATCATAAGAACCTCCGAAAGGAAGGGGTTGCGGCGGTCTGAAGCCAAGCGGCCGGGCGTTGCGCCGCCCCAGGGGGCGGCGTTGCCAAAGCCGAATGCCGGGGGCTTTGGGCGATTCTCGTGGGCCGCCGCGGGGGCGGCGTTGCCGGGGTCCCATCTGGTGGGGGGTGGGCTCCGCGCCGCCGCGGGGCCCGGAACACCGCCCCGGCCCTCAACGGACCTGGATGAGGAGGTTGCCCCACGGGTCCACCATTGCCCAGGTTCCCGGGGGTCTCTCCGTGGTGGAGGAATCTTCCGTGACCACGGTAGGCCCGTCGATGCGGTTTCCCGGCAGCAATGTCTCCCGCCGGAGGACCCGAGCGACATGGGAGACGGAGTCGAACACCACCTGCCGGGTCCCCGCCTCCGCCGAGGCGGGAATCGTTTCCACCCGCCCGTCTGCCTTCTCCATCACAGGCTTGGGGACCGTCCCCACGGCTCTTAGACGCACATTGACCACCTCCACCGGCTTTTCGGGATCGCAATACCCGTAGATCCTCCGGTGAAGGTCGTGAAACCCTTTTCGGTCGAACTCCCGGAAGGGAACCGGAATTTCGTAGGACTGTCCCCGGTACCGCATGTCCAGATACCGTTCGAGCACCACGGCTCCGTCTTGGATGCCTTCCTCGGCAAGCTCCTCGAGGGCCCTGCGTTCCAGGGGTAGAAATCTTTCTTTCAAGACTGCGGCGCAAAGACCCTCTTCGGGAAGCATGACCGTGAGGGAGTAGTCCTTGAGGACATCGGCCAGGAGCATTCCCAAGGCGGAGAGGATTCCCGGATTGCGGGGAACCAGGACTCGAGGGATATGGAGGAGGCGGGCCAGAAAGGCGGCGTGCAGCCCCCCGGCTCCCCCGAAGGAGAGGAGAGTAAATTCCTCGGGGTTGTAGCCTCGTTCGATGGAAACCACCCTAATGGCCCGTTCCATGACGGCGTTGGCCACGGCCAGAATGCCCTCGGCCAGCTCGACCCCGGTGAGGGATGCTTGGGCCGCCATCTGCTCGAAGCGGGGCTCGAGTCGTTCGGGAAAAAGCGGCATGGTTCCGCCCAGGAACCCGGCAGGATCGATCCGCCCCAGATAGAGGTTGGCGTCGGTGACGGTGACGGCTTCCCCTTTGCCGTAGCAGACAGGCCCCGGATCCGCTCCCGCACTTCTAGGACCGACCCGGAGTGCCCCCCCGGGATCGATCCGGGCAATGGAACCGCCCCCGGCTCCCACGGTGTGGATATCGATCATGGGAACCCTCACCGGGTATTCGGAAATGACGGATTCGGTGGTCCAGGACAATTGATCGTCGATGAGGGAGACGTCCGTCGAGGTCCCTCCCATGTCCAGGGTGATCAGTTTCGAGTACCCGGCCAGACGTCCCAAGTGGAGGGCCCCCACGACTCCACCCGCGGGCCCCGAAAGAATGGTGCGAACGGGGCAGTCCAGCGCGGTTTCCGCGGAAATGGTGCCCCCGTTGGACTGCATGATGTGGAGACGGTCCCCCGTCCGCAGAGAATCCCTCAGGGTTCGCACATATCTCGACATCCGGGGAGCCACGTACGCGTTGAGGACCGTGGTGGAGGTGCGTTCGAATTCCCTGAATTCCCCCAAGATCCGGTGAGAAAGAGAAACGGGAATCCCCGTGGATTCCATGAGTTCTCCCAGGAGCAACTCGTGCCGGGGGTCCAGGTAGGAAAAAAGCAGGCAGACCGCCACGGATTCCGCCCCCGACTCGAGGACCCGTTCCACAACCCCTTGTGCTTCCCCGGCGGAAAGCTCCTCGATCTCTTCACCCGAGCACAAAATTCGGCCCG
>JARKQW010000352.1 GCA_029974695.1 Syntrophobacteraceae bacterium
CCGCTCCTGGCCGCCCACAGCAAGCTGAGTCATCCCCCCGACGTGCTGCTTTGTGACGGTCATGGAATCGCCCATCCGCGTCGTCTGGGCCTGGCTTCTCATCTGGGATTGTGTCTGAGGATCCCTACGGTGGGGGTTGCAAAAAAGAGGCTGTGCGGCACCCACGGTCCTCTCAATCTGCGCCGGGGGAATTTCACGCCCCTTTACCTGAACGGAGACGTGGTGGGGTATGTGTATTGTTCCCGGGACAACGTAAAGCCCCTATACCTTTCGCCGGGTCATCTTGCGGATTTGAACAGCTCGACCCACCTGGTGGAGCGTTGCCTGGGGAAGTATCGCATCCCCGAACCCCTGAGACAGACTCACAGGGTGGCTAGTGAGTTGCGGCTTCAGTATGGCGGGCCAGACCTTCCTTGACCTCCCGGGCGAATTCCCTCAATTCCTCCCCTTCCACGGATTCCTTTTCCAGCAAAACCTTGGCCAACCGTTGGAGGTGTTCCCGGTGCTCGTTTAGAATGTCCCGGGACTTCTGATGAGCCTCCTCGATGATTCGAGTCACCTCCTCGTCGATGCTCTGGGCCGTCTGCTCGCTGTATTCCCGTTCCCGGGTCCTAAATCCCAGGTCCAGGTGAGCCGAACGAGGGTCCCGGGTGTAAGTGAGCGGTCCCAGACGCTCACTCATCCCATACTCGGTGACCATGCTCCGGGCAATGTCCGTTGCGCGCTGCAGGTCGTTCTGGGCGCCCGTCGAGATATCCCCGAAGATCATCTCCTCCGCCACACGTCCACCCAGGAGTACCTGGAGGCGATCCATGAGCTCGTTGCGGGTCATGAGGTAGCGGTCCTCGGTGGGGAGCTGCTGAGTGTAGCCCAGGGCGGCGATCCCCCGGGGAATGATGGAGACTTTGCTCACCGGGTCCGCCCGGGGCACGCTCATGGCCACAAGGGCATGGCCGGATTCGTGGTAGGCCACGATTTCCTTTTCCTTGGGATTCATGGCCCGGTTCTTCTTTTCAAGGCCCCCGATGATCCTGTCCGCCGCCTCGTGAAAATCCGCCATGGTGACGTTCTCGCGGTCGCGACGGGCGGCGATGAGGGCGGATTCGTTCACCAGGTTGGCCAGGTCGGCCCCCACAAAGCCCGGAGTCATGGCGGCAATCTTTTTCAGGTCCACTTCCGGAGCCAGCCGAACGTCCCGGGCATGAATCTTCAGAATGGCTTCCCGGCCCCGAATATCCGGCTTGTCGACGGCCACGTGCCGGTCGAATCTCCCGGGGCGAAGGAGGGCCGGGTCCAGGATCTCCGGGCGGTTGGTGGCCGCCATGATGATCACTCCCGCGCGAGGATCGAACCCGTCCATTTCCACCAGGAGTTGATTCAGGGTCTGTTCCCGCTCGTCGTGTCCTCCAACCGGATTCAGCCCCCGGGCCTTTCCCAGGGCATCCAGTTCGTCTACGAAGATGATGCAGGGGGCATTGGTCTTTGCCTGGGCAAACAGGTCCCGCACCCTGGCGGCTCCCACCCCCACAAACATTTCCACGAACTCCGAGCCGCTCATGCTGAAAAAAGGAACCCCTGCTTCCCCCGCCACGGCTTTGGCCAGGAGAGTCTTTCCCGTTCCGGGAGCCCCCACCAGCAAGACGCCTTTGGGAATCTTGCCTCCCAAGCGCCGGTACTTTTCGGGGGTCTTCAGGAACTCGACAATTTCCTGGAGCTCGGTCTTGGCCTCGTCAATGCCCGCCACATCGTCGAAGGTGATTTCCATCTCCTGCTCGGCAAAAATCTTCACTCGAGCCTTTCCCACGGAAAGCACTCCCTGGGGGCCGCCGCTCATCTTTCGCATGAGAAAGCTCCACAGGAGGATGAAGACGGCCATGGGCAGGAGCCAGGACAGGAGAACGGCAATCCACTTGTTTTCAATGTAGCCGCTGTACTGAATCCCCTTGCTGTCGAGGAGGGGAACCAGTTCGGGGTCTTCCACCCGCACGGTGGTGAACTGGATTCCGGAACCGCCTTCCTGTTTGAGCTCCCCCCGCACACGCTCGGGACCCAGGATCAAGCTCCCGACCCGCCCATCCCTAACCCATTGTTTGAACTCCGAGTAGGTTACCCGCTCCCTCTGAGGTTCCACCAAGTAGGTCTGGACCCAGGCAACCAGGAGGAGGGCCACGAGGAAATACCAAAACGAGAAATGGAACCTCCTCTGGGACGGATCCTGCCCACGGGGATCTCCTTCCCCGGAGGTTCCTTTCAGATGTTTCATGAATCTATCCATGGGATTTGACTCTTCATGCCGGATTTTCTTCGCCATGGCAGGTTCTCCCCGCCGTCGGGGCATCCACGAGGACTCCCTTCCGCAATCACCCGGACAGGCGTCGTTTTGAGTCCCGGAGGGTCGGGCGGAGTCCGCTTCCTATTTCGAAGTATAGTACACCCGTCAAAGCTTGCAAAGATGCGGATAAATTTCCCCAACGGGTGGATGCGGGGGTATTGGGATGTTTATGTTTAAGGAGAACTCGGCCGATATTTGATGTCGGGCGGGTGTCAATAGCAGAAAATGCCATTGCCAAATGGGATAAGGATCGGTAATTAAAGACACGAACTCATCGAAAAATAACCGCCAAGGAGTCACAATATGAAGGCTCAACCGGATTCATCCTCAGGGAACCTGTGGTTTCGTGTCGGCTGGCTGATTCTTTTTGTCTGCATTTGGGCAGGTGTCCCGAAAGCCGGGTTCGGAAGCGACGTCGCCCGGGCAGAGGTCGAAGTCCAAGAGAAGGAACCCTTTGAAGATCGGCGGGTGGTGGTGCCCGATCCACTGGAATCCTGGAACCGTGCCGTTTTTTCCTTCAACGACAGATTCTACTTTTGGTTTGCCAAGCCGGTAGCCCAGGTATACGGCGCCGTTCTGCCCGAAGGTCTTCGGATCTGTGTTCGGAACAGCTTTGACAATCTCGCCATGCCGGTGCGCTTTGTGAACAACGTGTTGCAGGGAAAACTCCAGCCGGCAGGGGTTGAGATCGGCAGGTTTGTCATCAATTCCACCATCGGGTTCGGGGGTTTCTTTGAAATCGCCGCCCGCGACTTCGATCTTCAGCCCTACGATGAAGACAGCGGGCAGACCCTGGGCTTTTACGGGATGCCCGGAGTGTTCTACATCAACTGGCCGTTTCTCGGGCCTTCCACCTTCCGCGACAGCCTGGGTCGGGCCGGGGACTATTTCCTGAATCCCCTTCATTACCTTTCGCCCGATATCTACTCGAGTGCCGGGTTGAGGGTGGGCAAAGAGTTCAACGAAATCTCTCTGCGGATCGGCCAATACGAAGACTTCAAGAAGTCGGCCGTGGATCCTTATGTTTCCATGCGGGATGCCTACATCCAGCATCGAGCCGGAGAAATTCGAAGATAAACCGCCGCTTACCGGTAATGGGCCAGAATGGCTTCCGTCAGGGCCCCAATGGTGTACTCCCCGGGCATGATGTTGGTCCGGAGACCATACTCCCGGGCGGTTTCTGCCGTGATGGGACCGATGCAGGCAATGTCCACCTCTTTCATCCAGGGGAGGACCTCCTCCCTTGGGCATAGCTGAAAGAAGTTGGAAACCGTCGAGGAAGAAGTGAAGGTCACACAATGGATGCGCCGGGCACGAAACGCATCCAACACCTGGGTCCTGCGGTCCGAGGGGAGCACGGTTTCATAGGCAGGCACTACGTTCACCCGGGCACCTTCCCGTCGGAGGGTTTCCGGGAGCACATCCCGGGCCACCAAGGCCCGTGGAATCAAGAAGCTTTTCCCCTTCACGCCCACGGAAGACAAGCCTTCCAGGATCGATTCCGCCCGATATTCCCGGGGCACCAGGTCGGGCCTCAGCCCGTTCGCCCGTAAGGCATCCGCCGTTCGGGGACCGATGGCCGCCAGCCGTGCCTTTCCCAGGGCACGGGCATCCAGGCCTGCCGTCCAAAGCCTCTCCATGAAATAGTGAACCCCGTTGACACTGGTGAACATCACCCAGTCATATTCCGCCAGTGTCCCGATGGCCTGATCCAGGGGTTCCCAGGAGGCCGGGGGCCGGATGTCGATGGTGGGAAACTCGATGCAGCAGGCCCCCAACTCCTCGAGTCTCGTCTTGAAGTCGCTGGCCTGCTCCCGGGCCCTCGTCACCAGAACGGTTCGACCAAAGAGGGGACGCCGCTCGAACCAGTTCAATTCCTCCCTCAGTCGCACCACCTCCCCCACAATGAGGATGGCGGGCGGTTTCAGTTGGGCTTGACGAACCTTCTCGACGATGTCGTCCAGGGTTCCCGTAACGGTTTGCTGCTCGGGGAGAGTTCCCCAGCGAATGGCGGCAACCGGCGTCGTAGACGGTCTCCCGTTTTCAACCAGGCGTCGGCAGATCTCCGGCAGGTTCTTCACCCCCATGAAAAACACGAGGGTCCCCACCGCCGTGGAGAGCTTGGCCCATTCAATCTTGGAATCTTCCTTATCATCTCTTTCATGGCCGGTAACAAAAGCCATGCTCGCCGTGTAGTCTCGATGGGAGAGCGGAATGCCCGCGTAGGCGGGAACGGCCACGGCCGCCGTGACCCCCGGCACCACCTCGAAGGGAATGCCCGCACCCGCCAGCATTTGAGCTTCCTCCCCTCCCCGTCCGAAGACGAAAGGGTCTCCCCCCTTGAGTCGCACCACCAGGTTCTCCCGGCCCTTTTCCACCAGGAGGCGGTTGAGATCCTCCTGGCTGACGGTGTGGTCTCCGCCCTTTTTGCCCACATAAATCCTTTGAGCGGTGGGAGGAGCCCACCGAAGCAGTTCCTCGTTGGCCAGGTAATCGTAGACCACCACGTCCGCCCGAGACAGGACCTCGCGGCCCTTCAACGTCAACAGACCGGGATCCCCCGGGCCTGCACCCACCAGATATACCTTTCCCCCGGACACTTGGCTCCCTCTCAAGGACCGGCACTCCCCGGTCCGCTCCCCGGACCTCCGTCTACGGCAAGGCGTGGATCCGGCGGTTGATGTTTTCCCTCATGAATCGATTTCACCCATGGAATGAACAAAGGCGGGATTCTTTCTCGGCGAAGCGACCTTCCCCCAGCTGCCCACACGCCGCGGCCGGATGCAGGGATGATCCTTTTGCCCGCATGAGCCGACGGGGTCTCCTCCCCGCCGATTAGCCCGGGTTCCGGTAGATCTCATCGAGAATACGCCGAGCCCCCGCCTCCAGCAGTTCCCCGGCCAGGCGCCGACCCAGGGCTTCCGCTTCTTCAATCGAAGCCTCGGCGGAGATCACGTGGACTTCCATTCCGTCCAGGGAAGCCACCAACCCCGAGAGCCGTATTCTTCCGTTCTCGATCCGGGCATGCCCTCCAATGGGCACCTGGCATCCCCCTTCCAGTTCCTTGAGAAGACTGCGCTCCGCCCGGATCGCCAGGGACGTGGCCTCGTCGTGAAGGGGCCGAATCCTTGCCGCCACTCGAGGATCGTCCTTTCGGACCTCGATGCCGATGGCTCCCTGCCCCACTGCGGGAATGAACCGCGAGGGATCCAGGTACAGGGTAATTTGATCTTCCCAGCCCATGCGGTGGAGTCCCGCCGCAGCGAGGACCACGGCATCGTATCGACCCTCCCGGAGCTTTCGAAGCCGTGTATCGAGGTTTCCTCGAAGATTGAGGACCTCGATATCCGGCCGTTCCCGACGCAGTTGAGCCCCCCGGCGAAGGCTGCTGGTGCCCACGGCCGCCCCGGGGGGGAGGTCCTCCAGGGTCTTCCCTTTGCCCAGGACCAATACGTCCCGAGGATCTTCCCGTCGCGGGACCGCCCCGATCTCGAGCCCCTCGGGCAAAACCGACGGCACATCCTTGATGCTGTGTACGGCCAGGTCCACCTCCCCGGCCAGAAGAGCATCCTCGATCTCCTTCACAAACAGGCCCTTGCCGCCGACCTTGGCCAGGGGAACATCCAGGATCTTGTCCCCCGTGGTCTTGATGATCCGCAATTCAACCTGCAGATCCGGCCATAAGCTCTCCAGGTCCCTTTTGACGTTTTCGCTCTGTCTCAAGGCCAGGAGGCTTCCCCGAGTGCCAATTCTCAGTCTCGTGCGGGCCAATCAAACCTCTCTTTCGCTTCAACCCCCTCGGGCTAATGACAGGAGCTGCAGCTGCCGGAGGTGCATCCCGCACAACCGGAGCCGCCCGATCCCATGCGGCTGCTCGCAGCCCCCTTGTCTCCTCCGCTCTTGAACCCGAATACCGACAACAGGCGCTGAACCTCGGTCGATTCGCACTTGGGACAGGTCACGGCTTCATCGCTGCCAAAGACAAGCCGTTCAAACCTCTCGCAGCAACGACAGCACTCATACTCAAAAATAGGCATACTCTTTTCCTCCAACGAAAATCCTACGGGACCCCCGGTCATCGGTGCGCCCCATTGTAACCCATCCCGTCGGGGATGGCGAAGGTCCCACGCGATGGTTCCGGGAACTTTCCTTCGTCTTGGGTTTACTCTCCGTCGATTTCCACCGGGTCTCCCTCCTGCACCTCTTTGAAGGCCGCAGGATCTCCCAGGACTTTCCCTATCAGATTGACAGCGCTGGCCGGTCGGATTTCCTCTCCGCGACTGATGGGGGTCGGTCCGAAGAAGATGCAGAAGGCCTTCCCTGCGGGCCAATAGCCCAGGTCCCCGACTTCCACCGTTTCCACGGCGGTTTGGTCCAACGGGCACGAGACCGGAATGGGAAAGTAGATCTCATCGCCCCACGTCCGGGCCACGGCCTTCAGGGGCAAAGCGGCCCCAATGGCGCAAGCCGTAGGCGAGTCGTTGAGCTCCCCCGTCAACCGGACGGAGCCTGCCCGGATTCCAATGCATTTACCCATGATCCCCCCTTGAGCTCAACCGCTCCGCCACGGCTGCCATGAGGAGCGGAAACATGATTTCATGGTGCCCGATGAGAACCAGCCCCCTGCCGCTCCCGCAGGTGGGACGATCGACCACGTTCACCTGGGTTCGGTAGTGTTTCTGGAAATCCATGTTGATGGTGGTGAGCCCGTCAAGGTCGAAGCCCAGGTTCCGGGCAACGCTGACCGCCTTGAGAAACACTTCGGGGAGGATCACCGCCGAGCCCAGGTTCAGGTAGACCCCTTCTTTGAGAGCACTCACCAGCCTGCAGAACACCCGGAAGTCGTAGTGGCTGAGGGCTCCGGTGGCGGCACCGTCCATGGCGGCATGCATGTGAACGATGTCCGTTCCCACGGCCACGTGCACCGTCACGGGAATTCCAAGCCTGGACGCCGAGGCAAGGAGACTCGAACGGGCGAAAGGCGCCCGATTTTGGAGGAGAAATTCCCCCACGGCGGCCCCCAGGCCGATCCCGCCGCGTCGATGACCGGCCGCGACGGCAGCGTGGATCAGCTCGCTCGTCTCGCGAACCGCACCGAAGAGCCCCCGGTCCAAGTGGGCCGAAACATCCTCGGAGGTTTTTCCCGCGAGGGCCACCTCCACGTCATGAACCACGCAGGCGCCGTTCATGGCCAGTC
>JARKQW010000100.1 GCA_029974695.1 Syntrophobacteraceae bacterium
GTAGCGCCCCGAAAAGCCGGCCAGAAGACTCTCGATTTCCATCGAATCGTCGATGCTGCGGGATATCTCGAGGATCCTCTCCCTCAGAGCGGGGAGCTTCGACAGAGCTTCGGAGTTGACGAGCCGGTCATCGAGCATCTCCCCGGCGATCTCGATAACGGATCGGCCGTTATCGGCCAGCACCTGCGCCACCAGCCGAAGGGAGCAATCGTCGGCATCGTCGAGAATCTCCCCGAAGGTCTTTCCAAGCCGCGGATGGATGACGGCGGGGTTTTCATGGGCCTGGTCGATGTCGATCCCCATAAGGTCCAGAACGATTCTCCGCGACGAGATCCCGTCTCCGAAGTTGAACCGCACGATGGAGCTGATGAAGTCGGCTCGCCTTGGTCCCCGGGGATATTGACCCAGGACGTGCATTCCGTCCGCAATCCGTGTATTGCGAATCAGGGTGAGGGTTTCATGAGCCTTCTCGACAACGCGGTCAAAAGACATGCCCTCCTGGATGCCAAGCTCCCGCTCGAGGTTCGCAGCCTGGATGCTGTCCAGGATGAAGTGCTCCAGCGCATGGGCCTTGCCGGGGTCGGTATCCTTTAGCCTATTATAGTCAGCCAGGTGCTTCTCGAGGTCCTCCAGGGCATCATAGAGCCCACTGCCGGTCAGGACGGTCTGCATGTGGTCCACCAGGCATGCATAGCTCCTGCGTTTGGCAATGGTCCCTTCCGGGGGGTTGTCGGCATTGTAGATGTAGAGATGGGGGAGGTTCCCTATGGCCAGGTCCGGCAGGCAGCTCTCTGAAAGGCCTACGGGCTTTCCGGGCAGGAATTCCAGATTGCCGTGCGTGCCCACATGGATGATCACGTCGGCGCCGAAGTGGTCTTCCAGGTACCGATAGGTGGCCAGATACTGGTGAGGAGGAGGGACCTCCGGATCATGGAGGATTTTGCACACCTTCCCGTCGCACCGCGGTCCCGCGCATCCCCGCTTGGGCTGAACACATACCACCGCATTGCCGTACCGGACTCCCGTCACGAGGATCTTTCCGTCATGGACCATGGCGGCCGGGGCACCGTTGACCTCTTCTCCGGGAGGATTGCCCCAGGTTTCGATCATCCGCTGTCTGATGCGCTCGGGAAACCGGTCGAACCACCGGCGGTACTCGTCCACGGAGAGCTGGGCGAGGGCGCCGCCCTTGCTGACGATCTCGTCCACCGTGGTCCACCGGAATTCCGATAGGGCCTTCCGGTCCATGATGGTTTCTATGAGCTCCTTTCCGCTCTCCGGCCTGTCCGTAACGGTGTAGCCGTCCTCCTCCATCCTCCCCAGGATGACGGCAACGCTTTCCAGAGTATCCAGGTGCGCTCCGCCGCCCACCGAAGCCTCCGCCGATACGCATGGATTATTGTGGAGAATGAAGGCCGCCCTTCTTCGGCTCACGGGCTTTTTTCCCAGATTGATCCAGCCCTTGATCCTGGAGGCGATCCTCTTCATCCTTTCCCGGATGGGGCCGTACCGGTCCATGATCGCGCCGGAGTCCGGGTCCTGCTCTCTTTCCAGGGCCCCCGCGACGAGAGGCTCGATCATGCCCTCGAATTCGGGCATGGCCACGGACCAGCCAATGGAGCTGCCATTGACCGAATCGAGCTCGCTGCGCCACTCCTCCTCGGTCCTCGAATAGAGCACGATGGGGTGAAACACCGGCACGTCGAGCCTATCGAGCAGCCTGACACCTTCTTCGACGCTCAGTCTGCCGTCTCCGTCCCGACTGCCGGAGAGCAGAGCGAATTGAAGGCTCACCAAAGCGTCTACCAGGGGTGTGCCGTCCTCTCTCATGAGGAATTTTGAAACCGCTTCGGCCGTCGAAAGCGACCCGTTGTCCGACCATCCGACGCTTTCTGTAAATAGCGCCACTACCCCGACTCCCTGGCTCTCCAGCGCCCGGATCAGTCCCTTTTCCACCTCGCAATTGCCGTTCACCCAGTAAGAACGATAGAAGATGATTCCTGCCGTCATATCCCCCGGCGGTTTGTACCAATCGAGGTAGTCGCCGAGAGAGAGGAAACAGCCGGGGGCATCCGGATGGTAGATCCCCTCCCTGGGCAGTTCCACGGGCGGTCGGACTTCGACGGAAAGGCCCATGACCTCCGAGGCGAGGAAGGCGACCATGTTCCCGAGGTTCTCCATGCCTCCGTTGCTGAAGTAGCGCAGACAGGTTTCGGCGACCTTCGGGCTCACCGTGCTCAGTGACGCCGGGGTCAGCCCCGCGGGGATGAACAGCGTGGGTACGGCGCGGCTCATCTCCAGGAGGGATGGCTCGACCTCCTTCCAGGCTTCGTAATCCGTATTGACGTAGAAAAGGAGGATGTCTGCATCGGAAAGCCCTCTTAGACACTCCTCCCGCTTTTCTTCGAGCTCTTTCATGGACCAGACCTTCAAGTCCACATAGTCGAGGTCCTTGACCGTCTTCACAAGCGCACCCAGCACGCTCGGCCAGGCAATGATCGCCCTCAGCTTCATCCGGCGTCTCCTTCCTGGAATTTCAACGTGTGCATGCAGCGGTGGCAGGCTTTCGCCCCCCATCCCGCTCAGCGCACGCATCTCAAGGGCTGGACCCAGGGCCGGCCGTTCCCCATGCGCACGTCGGCGTCCACCCTGTACACTTCGCGTATATTCTCGCTCCCGATCAGGACGGAAGGCTCACCCCGGGCAAAGACCCTGCCGTCTTTCAGGAGCATGATTTCGTCAGCGAATCTGGCGGCCAGGTTGAGGTCGTGCAGGGCGATCACCGCACCCATGCCGCCGGCGCCAACCACGGCCTGGACCATTTCCATCACTTCCAACTGGTGGCAAAGATCCAGGCTGCTGGTGGGCTCGTCCAGAACCAGGAAGGACGGCTCCTGGGCCAGTGCCCTGGCCAGCATCACCTTCTGGGCCTGGCCCCCGCTCAGCCGATCCAGATCCCGCATGGCCAGATCCTCCAGGTTGAGCTCGCGAAGGATATCGGCGGTAAGCTCCAGGTCCCGCGCCGACGGGCGCCAGGTGAGGTGCGGTCTTCTGCCCATGAGAACCGTTTCGAAAACCGTCATGGGAAAACCGGAGGGGCGGTGCTGCGGAACATAGCCCACACGGGTGGCCAACTCCCGGCGTGTCATGCGGAGCACTTCACGGCCCTCGATGAGGATTTGGCCTCCCGAAGGCCTGGCGATGCCGGTCAGGCAACGGAGGAGAGTCGTCTTTCCCGCTCCATTGGGTCCAGCGACGCACAATATCCGCCCCTTGGGCACGTGAGCGGCGATCCCCCGCAGGATCGTCGAGCTCCCGTAATGGAAAGAAAGATCCACGATTTCGAGCATCACCAATACTCCCGGGTACGTTTCATGAGCAGATAGAAAAAGAAGGGTACGCCGATAAAGGAGGTCATGATGCCGATGGGGATGACCTGGGGCGCCCATACGGTGTTGGCTAGGATGTCGGCGGCCAGCACGAGCAATCCCCCCACCAGGCCGGATGCCGGTATGAGGGTGCAATGGTCGCTCCCCATGGTCATCCGGACGATATGGGGCGCCACGAGGCCTACAAACCCGATGACGCCGGTGAAGCAGATGCAGCCCGCGGTGATGAGGGAGGCTGCGATTACGCCCCACATGCGCAACCGCTCAACATCGACTCCCAGGGCGAGGGCCGACTCGTCTCCTGTGGCCAGGAGGTTGAAGTCCCATGCGCGACGCACCAGCAGGGGGAACGGAATCAGGACCATGAGGGATGTGAAGCCGATTTCACGCCATCCGGCTTTGGACAGGCTCCCGAAATGCCAGAAGGTGACCTCGTAGACCTGCTCCATGGTCCCCATGTACTGGAAGAACGCGCTCAGGGCCGAGAAGAGAAACATCTGAGCGATGCCCGTCAGGATCATGGTTTCGGAGGACGCGTGCTTCATTTTGGCAATCCCGAGGATGAAGAACGCCGAGAGCAGGGAAAAGACGAAAGCCGAAGCCGCCGCCAGTTGCGGATAGAGCCCTCCTCTCATGAAGATGATGACCACGACGGCCCCGAAGCCCGCTCCCGACCCGATGCCGAGGGTGAACGGCGAGGCGAGAGGGTTTTTGAGGATTGCCTGGAAGACCGTGCCGGCCACACCCAGTCCGAATCCCACGAGCATGGCCATGACGATGCGCGGCATCCGCAGCTGCCAGATGATGGTATTGGCACGACCGGTGTCCCTGAACAAGGACTCGAGGACATCAAGAGGCCCCACGGCGGAAGCGCCGACGGATAGTCCTACGGCAGCCATCATCGCCAGGAGCAGGAAGGCAAACACAAGAAGGAGCTTCTTCTGCCTGTTCCTGGCGATATAGCCTTGGGAAACGGCTTCCGATCTCATGGGCATTTCCCGTCAGACCCGGCGACCGGGTCCGATACGAAGACGCCCTTGTACGGCAGCTTCTGAAATGTCTCGAGGTACTCCTTGTGCAAGGCTTCGGGGCTCAGGTCCGCCATCAGGCCTGGATGCAGCCACTGGATCATGTAGGCAAGCCCTATAATGGCTCGAGGCCCTACCCAGATGGAGCTGTCAAGAACGTGGACCCTTCCGGAAGAGACAGCCTTGATGAGATTCCAGGCCGGCCGTTGCATGATGCGGTCCCGAACTCGATTGAGAGCCGCGCCCGATTCCGCTGCTCCGTACTTTGCATTGGAGACGGCCGCCTTGACGACCACATCCGGATCCTGAGCCACTACCCATTCCGGCGTGACGCGCGGAAAAGGGATGGCCATCACATCCGAGATGTTTCGACCACCTGCGTCGACGCACATCTGGTCCCCCCCTGTCGTCGGCCCGGCCGAAACATAATCGCCGTAGCTCTCCACGTATACCGAAGGCCGAGGAACGACACTCGCAACCTTCTCCCGGATGCGTCTCAGCCACAGGTCATGCCAAGAGCAGAAGCGCTCCGCTTCCTCCTTCCGGTCGAGCACTCGGCCCAGTTCCCTCACTTCGCGCTCCAAGGAATCGATCCGGTAGAGCTCGAAGCGCAGCACTCGAATCCCCCGCGCGGCCATGCGAGCCTCCCATTCGGGCGAGGGAGTCTTGGCGTAGGCCAGTACGATGTCGGGCTCGAGCTCCACGATGACTTCCGAATTGGGCTCCCGCCAGCTGCCCACCTTGCGCCGGTTCACCAGGTCCCCCCAAAACTGTGGGTCGGCGTCGATCTGCGAGAAGACTCCCACGATGAGGTCCTGCACGTTCAGGATGCGAAGGACCTCGACCGCGTCGGAATTGAGCGCCACGATCCTTCGCACCGGCGTGACCACCTCGACTTTCCTCCCCAGAGCATCGACCACTTCGTTCTGTGAGGCCCCGAGAGCAGGTGCGATGATACAGAGCGGTTGAAGAAGAAGCACCGCAGCGATAGAGACTCTATATGCTGCAATCATCCAGGGTCTCCCTTCTCAGTACCTCAGCGTGATTCCACCGAATACCGAGACTCCATCGGACCGGTAGTATTCGTAGTAGTGTTTATCGAGAATGTTTTGCACCGACACATAGAGATCCATACGTTGGATAGGGCTCACGGTGAGCTTGGCATCCAGGAAGAAAGCCGGCTCGTAGGAGCCATATACCCCATCGGCGATGTCGCTGTTGTCCGAGGCGCTGTAGATCTTGCTAGAATAGCGGCCGATCAGACTCAGCTTGCACCACTTGTACCTGGCATCAGCGCCGAGGTTGAACATGTGCTCGGGGATGCCCGTGAGTTTTTTGCCCTCGCTTTCGGGATCCGTGGGATTCTCTTCGACCCTGGCATGGGTGAAAGTGTAGTTGCCCCAGACTGAGAGCCAGTCCGTAATCCATTGTTCGGCTTCGAGCTCCACGCCGGAGGTCCTCACGTCGCCGGCATTGATCTTCTGCCTCAAATTCCCATCGCTGCGGTAATAAACCTGGTTCTCGATGTCATTCCAAAAACCGGTGGCGGAGAGCCGCGTCTTATGGCTGAACAGAAACTGCTCGACACCCAATTCGTAACCCCAGACGGTTTCCGGCTTCAGATCGGGATTGCTTTCGTAGATGATGGAGCCGCTTTGCCATGATCTATA
>JARKQW010000370.1 GCA_029974695.1 Syntrophobacteraceae bacterium
GTTCCCCGGACGGGGAGCTACTGGCCCGGGAAAAGCGATAGCTCCTGGGGCGCCTGCCCGAGATCGGCGGGGAAAAAAAGTTGCCCTGCCTGGTGTAATTCAGCGGAGGGAAGGGGTTTCTTTTCTGGTACCTGGTCTCGGAGCCGGTCCCGGCGGCCGCGGCCCGCCGGGCGCTCCAGGAACTCGTCCGGCACCTGGCGGCGGACCTGTCCTGCTTCACCCTCGAAGTCTTCCCCAAGCAGGACCAGCTGGCGGGAAAAGGCCTGGGCAACCTGGTGAAGCTTCCCCTGGGCATCCACCGGGCGACGGGAAGGCCGTCCTTTTTCCTCCACGTTCCCGACCGGTCGGCCCCGGCACAGCTGGCGGCCCTCAGAAAAGCCCCGGTCATCGCTTCGTCCCGGGTGATGGAAGTTGCCGGAGAGAGAAAAGGGGCGGAGGTCATGGTCCACCCCCGCCAAGAAGCGTGGGCCGCCCGGTTCCCCGAGCTCGCCCTCCTGGGGGAGCGGTGCACGGCCCTTTCCCAGATCTTTGTGAGCTGCAGGCAGGCCCGCACCCTCTCCGTCCGGGAAGAAAAGGTCCTCTTGGGGACCCTGGGTTTTCTCGATCGGGGAAAAACCCTGGTGCATCACCTGGTTCAGGAGCTTCCCGAGTACAACCCCCACCTGGTGGATTTCCGCCTCTCGAGGCTGCGGGGAAAGCCCCTGGGTTGCCGCAAGATCCACGCCATCCTGGGCCTTACGGGCGACCTGTGCCCGTTCGAAAGGGTCCCCGAATATGCCCATCCGTTGCTCCATTGGCCCCAGTGGAAGGAGGAGGCTTCGGCGAACCGGGCCGAACGGATCGGCAACCTCCGGGAGGCCCTCGAGGAACTGAAACACGCCATCTCCGTGGTCGAGCGTTTCGTGGATCCGTAGGAGAGAAGCAAACCCGGCGGAGGGGTCTTTGTGGTCTCGGGAGAGTGCCGTGCAAGCCTTCAAGCCCTGCTCGGCGGGAGCCCGGATTGAGCGACTTGGCGGGTACGAACCCCATTTCGTCATTCCCGCGCAAGGGGGAATCCGTAAAAGGCGTGCATAGCTCCCGGATGCCTGCAGTCTCGGGCAGGACGGCCTCAGCCCTCGGGACCGCGAAAGTTTGGGGGAATCAAGGAGGATGTGGGGCGTTCCCGGCCGCCGGGATCCATGGGGAAAAGGGGCCGCCCTACCGGGGAGATGAACGCTCATGGAAAGAATGTACGTCCTCGAGCCCGGATCCACCCTGCGAAAATCGGGGCGGAATCTTCGCCTCATGAAAAACGAGGCCCTGGTGGGAGAAATTCCCCTGGAAAACCTGGAACAGCTCGTCCTGGTGGGGTTCGCCTCCTTGAGCGGCGCCGTCCTCGACGCCCTGGTCCGGTACCGGGTGGAAACGGTCCTGTTGACTCCCCGGGGCAAATTTCGAGCCCGCCTGCTGGTGGACGAACACAAGCACGTTCAACGCAGGCAGGCCCAGTACCTGCGGCTGCACGATCCTGGCACGGCCCTGGCCGTGGCCGGGAGCCTGGTTCGAGGCAAGGTGCGCAATTCGAGCAGGCTGCTGGCCTTGCGCGGGTCCCACTTCGAGTGCCGGGAACTCCTCCAGGCGGCGGCCCAGCTCAAGGGGATCGCCGACCTGGTTTCCCTGCAAACGGACCTGGACGCGGTACGGGGTCTCGAGGGGCATGCGGCCAACCTGTATTTCAAAGCATTTCCCCTCCTGGTGAGGGCGCCGGGGTTTTCGTTCCAAGGCCGGAGCAAACGTCCTCCCCTGGATCCCGTCAACGCCCTTCTTTCCTTCGTCTATACCCTGCTCACTCAGGAAGTGCTCACCGCCGTCAAGATCGCCGGCCTGGACCCTTATCTGGGAGCCCTCCACGCGGTGGAATACGGGCGCCCCTCCCTGGCCTGCGACCTAGTCGAGGAATGGAGGAATTTCCTCGGGGACCGGCTGGTCCTGGGGCTCATCAACCGGAGGGTGATCGCCCCGGACGATTTCGTGGTGCGGGAAGTGGCCTGCACGGACGCCGTGGACGAAGAAGACCTCAAGGAAAAGCGCCCGGTGGAAATGAAGCCCCGGGTGGCCCGGGCCTTCATCCAGGCCTACGAAAAATGGATGGGGACCCGGATCCGGTGCCCTCGGACCGGGGAACACACAGATTACCGGGGCCTCATTCGCAGGCAGGTGCGGCACTTTTCCCGCTTTCTCCAGGGGGAGGACGAAGCCTATGAACCCTTCACATGGTCCAGGGTGCAATAGGGGAGGGGCGCGGGGCGAGAGACGAGAGACGAGGGGAAAGGGGCAAGAGGTTATGAGTCCGTCGGTGCGGCTCGGTGGCCGAAAGAGCCTGGATCATCAAGAGGCCGGAGGCACGAGGCGAAAAACGTGGGAGTATGAGGCGGGGGGGTCGGGCCGTGTTCTACCTGGTTTCTTTTGACGTGAGCGACGACAAGATTCGTTACCGGGTGGCGAAGCTGCTCAAGGGCTACGGGCAACGGGTGCAGAAGTCGGTCTTCGAGTGCCCCCGCCTCACGGAAAAAAAGTTCTTGACGTTGAAAGACCGGCTGGAGGCCCTCATCGATTTCACCACCGACAGTGTCCGGTACTACCGGCAATGCTCGGCCTGTTTGAAGGATGCGGAGGTGTCCGGGTTGGGAGAATGTCCCGACGAGAAGGAGTACGGGGTGTTTTGAGCCGGGAGATATCGTTTAGGGCGGGCTTCTTGTGTTCCTGAAGCCGACGGGAATGGTCCCGAGGGCAAAACGGACTCCGTACGCCACTCACTCCCGGTTGCTGCCGGAGCCATTCCCGGTTGGCCGAACGGAGCCGGGGCAGAAGGGATCTCCTGCGGGCCATACCTTGAATCGTTTCGCGATGCCTCGCTTGGGAGGTTTCGCCCGCGCACCGGCGATCTTTTGATCCAGTGAGGTCCAACCCATTGAAATTCCACGACCGGGCTCATGAACATCCACGGTACGAACACAACGGAGATATTCCGAGCAGTTGCCCCTTTTTTCCCTTGGTGGCGGGACCGTTTCCTGGTCCCGAAACCTCAAAAAGGGGGATATGCGCGGTTTG
>JARKQW010000373.1 GCA_029974695.1 Syntrophobacteraceae bacterium
CAGGGTGAGGTTCTTCACGGGGTTTTCCGGGTGCACCACCGGGACGATGCAGTCGTAGGCCAGGGCGAAGGGGACGGGGTAGGCCCCCTTGGCTACGGCGGCCTTGACTTCCTCGTCCTTGATGAACCGGGAACTGTTGGCAATGTCCGTGGTCCCGTCGATGAGGGCCTTGATTCCGTTGCCCGACCCTCCCCCCGACAGGGAGATGGAGACCCCGGGGTTCTCCTTCATGTAGGCTTCCATGACCTTTTGGGTGATGGGCAAAACCGTGGTGGATCCATCGATCCTGACGGAACCCGCATGGCTCAAAGTTGCCGCAAAAATCCCGCACAGCAGTGCGATCAAAAAGACCCGTCCTTTGCCTTTGGATCTCATGCCGTCTTCCTCCTTGCTTTACGGTGATTGGTGGAATTCCTCGATCTCATTTCCCAATCCATGGCCTGCATTGAATGGTGACTCGAAAATAGGCAGGCCGTGTTACGATCCCGTGACAAAACCCGGGAGATTCCATGACGGAGCCGAGACAAGTCCGGATCTTCCCCTCCCGGGGACACCGGCAGCGTCTTCACTCCCGAAGGAAGCGGCGTACGGGACACGCATTTCCGTGGAGCCGTACCGTGCCGACTCGGGGGTTCCCCCGGCGCAACGGTGCCTGCCTCGATCCTCGTCCCGGGTTTGTGAAATTTATTTTCTTGACGATCTGAAATATTTGGATCTTTTTCGTAAGTGTGCGAGGAAGTAGGCAACTGCAACCGATTCACGCCGGTCGGCACCGATCCGCTTTTTCGGCTCCCTGCGGTTCTCGAAATCACACTCTCGGACCCTCCCTTCCGGGGGAGGAATCTTCGCCCGTCAACCATGATCGGTTGACGACTCCAGTCCCTTGCTCCGCTGAATCACGGCCTCTCTTCTCCCGTTTCCTTGGTGAGCTCCATCCGCCTCAAGCCTGAAGCCCCCGACTCCACCGGGAAAGAACCCGTTTTCGCACAAAAAGAAGGTTGCCGGGTCCCAAGGCGGCATCCCTCCCAAGGGTTTTGCGGGGTCTTCCCTGGATTTCCCGCCGAATGCCGGGATTCCTTCAAGGACCGGGTACCGGCTTTAGGGACAAGTGTCCGCGCATCTTCCCGCTTGGAGTGCTTCTGCGGTTTTCTCGGTTGCCCGCAGCCACGACGCTTCATGGATCACTCGGTTCCCCGAACGACCCGGGGCGGGTCCCCCCTCGACTTTCCGGGCGGGCTCGAGGATGAAAGAGAGAGGAAGCATGGCAGGAACCAATCGACCACGGCTAAGCCGACGGACCCGGGGGGCTGAAAAAGGTCTTCCCTCCACCGCCCATTCTCCTGGGGATTGGGCCCTGGTTGAAAACTCGTCCCCGGCGTTCCTGGCGGTTCGAATCGGCGGCGACCTGTGCCGGGTGATTGACCGGGAATCCCTGGGGAAAGACCTTTGTTTGCTTTTGATCGGGGCCCGTTACGCACAAACCTGTCGGGAGCGTGCCTGGCCTCCGCCCCTGGACGGCCTTCTTCGGCAGGAGGCCCACCGGAGCCGCTTTCACATCCTGTGCCTCCGAGAAGATGCCCAACCGGGAAAGCTTCTCCCCGTGGGGACCCTCATGGAGGATTCCACCGGCGACCGGCATGTGATCGAGGTATCCCCCCACGCAACCGGTCTCCTGGGGCCCATCCTCCTCGCCGCCGCGGCGGAACTGTCGTGCCGGGCGCAAGATCCCTCCCGCTACGACTCTTTCGGGGACTTCTTGTACCCGGGAGGCCCCAATCTCGTGGAAAGACACAGCACGGAACGACTCCAAAAGCACCTGGGACGAAAAGTGGTCTACGACGCTCTTTTGTGCAACCATTGCCTTCGTTGCGCCACCGTCTGCGGTGAAATGAAGGCCGTCACCGCCCGGGGCAACCTGCAGTTGCTGGGACCCGGCGAGCACTTTTGCACTGCGTGCGGGTTGTGTCAAATGCGATGTTCCTACCTCGCCACCATCCCTAAGGAAGGTTCCTCTCGGTCCGCCGACCCGCGACTTCGCCTGCATGAAGGGGGAGCGGCCCTGCATCTCTACGGGGACACGGCTTTCCGGTTCCGGGACCTTCTGCGCCGTACGGTGTCTTCCGGGGATTCCATCGACTTCCCGTACCGGGTTTCCCGCTTGTGGGAGATTCCCCCGGACGGGGAGATTCCCCCGGAAATCCCTCTTCAGTTCAAGATCGAGGCCCGTGACCCCGAGGGGGGACTTCCCGGCCAAGCCCTTCTGGCGACCTTCCCGGGAGACGGCTCCGGGGGAGAAACCGCCGTGGTGCGCAGCTGCCGTACGGCAGGTTTGGTGCTGCAAACCGAAGAAGGAGACGTGGAACGGGACATCGCCGGGCAGGCCCTCGCCCTGGGTCTCGAGGTGAAGCTGATTCTCGATTGCGAGCGCACCGGCATTTCCGTTCCCCGGAACCCGCTCACGGAATGGTTTCACCGGCTGGGGCAACCCGCCCTCGTGGGAAAGTCTCTCCTCCAAGCCTGGGAATCCGGGGAAGTGGATTTCTTTTTGGCCCCCTATGCCGACGAGGTCTCCCCCGAATTGCAGCGTCGAATCCTGGAACAAACGGGGAGGACGGCCCACATCCTGGCCCCCAATCTCCTCCAGGCCCTTCCCTTCTCGAAGAGCCCTCTTCTTTGGCAACTGAACCGAAGCCTTTGGAAAGTGTACCTCCGGCACCCGGAACTGCTCGCAAAGGAGGCCCGGTACGCCTCGGAGCTTCTCGAGAACCTTCCCGCAAACTCGGCGGTACTCCACGCCCGCTATCGTCCCCTGGCCTTTGCGAGCGGGCATTCGGCCTGCCCCTCCTGTGCGGAAGCCATGGTGTTGTCGATCCCCGTTTACATGGCCATTGCCATGAGTCTGGCCCGCGGAGAGATCCCCCGGGTTTCCTTCACCTGCGAAACGGGCTGCATGAGCGAGACCCTGAACAAGGTCGGCGAGGTCTCTCAAAAGGTCCCCGGAGGACGAACGGTATTCGGAGGAGGCTTCGCCTTCGGAGAAGCCATCGCCATGGTCCAGGACCATGCCGTGCGCCGGGGGGTTCTTCCCAAGGGCCGTCGATACGTCATCAGTCAGGGAGGAGACGGGGGCGCCGTCATCGGTCTTCCGGCGTGGCTCAACGCCCTTCGCCAACAAGCCCGCCTGATCCGGCAGAGACACCCCAATGTGCTGCATTTCATCAATATTACGGATACCCAAGTCTACTCCAACACCGGGGGGGAGAGTTCCGCCAGCTCCCTGCTGGGAATGGGCACTCTCACGACCCCCATCGGCCGCTTTCTGCTGGGAAACCAGAGGACCCAGTGGAGCCTGATCAACCTGGCCGCCGAGTTTCCCGGGATCCTGGTGGGGGCCGGACACAGCGCCAACAAGCTCGGTTTGCAGCAGTTCTGGCACCTGGCCGATCAGCTGGGCGAGTCGGCCATTCGCTGGGACATCACCCCGTGTCCCGAGACCGGGAAATTCTATGGGGAGGACCCGGACGACCTGGCGGAACTCATGAGCCATGCGGGGATGATCCCGGAAATCCTTTTCGTCGGCCGGTTCCGAAAACGGGTGGCCCCTTACCATCCCGAGGACCGGAACAAGCCCTACCGGGAATGGCGCCTGCAACCGAAGCCCGTTCTTTACTGGCTCCGAAGGGACCCCCGGTATCGCATGCTCTTCAAGACCAATCCCGAGACCGGGGAAATGGAGGTTCGAAACCTCACCTGCCACTACCTGGTAACCCAGATCGAGAGCTACCGGGACCAGGTCAACCGGCAGATCGACCTCGAGAGCCGGATCGTTCGACGGGCGGAGGAGCGGGTTTCGGAATTCTTTCAAGAGCTGCGGGAGTCGTGGGAGCACTATCGATTCCGCCTGGGAGAGTTCCCCTATGCCATGCTCTTCAACGATCGGGGCGAACGAAAACCGGAATACGGCATCGGTCTCGAGTACGAAATGGTGCGAAGGATTTTGGGGTGGGAGGAAGCAACCGGGGTCCTCGACCGGCGCGACCGGCTTCTAAACCATCAAAGGAGCCGGTTGGAAGAACTCGTTTCGGAACTGGAAAGCCTCGATGGCGGGTCCGTCGCACAGATCGTCGAGTCGGACCCCCTGGCCCGGCGTCATGGAGCCGTCAAGGACCTTCTAATCCAAATTCAAAAAACGGAGGAGATCCTTCAGGAACAGGCCCGAGGGCTGCGCGCAGCCGTGAACGGGACCCTCGCTCGCGATCCCGTGGAGGACGAAATCTTCGGCCCGCCTCCCGATTCGGCCGAGGCCCTTGCCCGAGACCGCATGCGGGACCTCTACGGCCTCCTGGACAGAATCATCGAGGAACGCGCCGTTGCCCGTCAGGTTGAGCTGCAGCAACATCGCCTGGCCCGGACCCTGACCCGCAAATTCGAGGAGGAAGGAGGGGTCTTCGGCCGCCCCAGAGCCCCCGCCCATGCCGAGAACGGCCGCGAGCTCCTCGATCATATCCGTCGCTTCGGGCCCTTTTCCGTGGGAGTGGCCAGCCTGGCCGGAGATCGCGGCATCGCCGTCAACCGCGTCTTTGCGGGGTTTTTCAGCGCCAAGGGGGCCTGGGCGGGCATGGCCTGGCAGTTCGGCTCTTCCAAGAGGGGGACCCCGGTGCTCTCGGCGACCTTCGTGGACGCCCGTCCCTTTCAGAGGAAGGACGCCATGCAGAGCGTTCCCGTGGCCGTGCTCGCCGTGACCAATTTCGAGGAGTTGAAGCGAAGCCCCGATCTGCTCTTTGGAGGAATGCGCCCGGGGGGCTACCTCATCATCAACCACCGCAAGAGCGCCCGGGCTCTCTGGCACGAGCTCGTCGCGTTTTTCCCCGAAGAGGTGCGGACCTGGGTCGCCGGGGCCGTCGAGGCGTCTTCCGGAAAGCCGATCTCCTCCCCGACTTTCCCTGGGGGGAAT
>JARKQW010000428.1 GCA_029974695.1 Syntrophobacteraceae bacterium
AGGGCCGCCGGGTACTGGTAGTACTCGAACCGGGCCGTGGCGATGTCCACCCGCTGTCCCCCGGGAAAGATGAGGACCGCCGTGTTGAACTTCTTGTGGGAACGGACGCGCACGTCGTGGCGTTCCCCGAAGGCCCGGGCAAACTCGATCCCGTCGCCCTCCACCACCACGTCGATGTCCAGGTTGGGCCGCCGCATGAGAAGGTCCCGAACAAAGCCGCCCACGGCATAGGCCTTGTAATGAAGCTCCTCGGCCAGTTTCCCCAGGTCCTGGAGGATGACGATCACCTCCGGGGGGAGCTGTTCCCGGATGACGCCCAGGATGTTCTTGCGCTTGGGCCAGTGGGCTTCGTTCAGGTCGTCGTAGAGGGCCCTGGGCGTCACCGTATGGTCCGAGACGAGGAAATTCAGAAGGTCCCGGCGGGTGATGACCCCCAAAAGCTTCCCGTGGTCCACCACGGGCAGAATTCTCTGCTGCTGTTCCACCAGGTGGGTCTGGATTTCCATCAAGGTGGCCGTGGGCTCCACCGTCGAGAAGTCCGAGTTCATGAATTCCCGGACCTTTCGGTGTTCGAGCCCGTGGTAGATGGCTTTCTCGAGGACCTGCCGGTTGATGACTCCCACGAGCTGCCCGTCGTCCATGACGGGCATGGCGTTGATGTTGTAGCGGACCATGATCTGGGCCGCATCCCCGATGGAGCGTTCTCCTTCCGAATAGATGACCGGGCTGGTCATGAGGTTCTCCGCCGACGGAAACGGGCGCACGGAGCTCTTGAGCACCTCGAGGAGGCGGTCCTCCGCCTGGTTCAAGGTCATCTCGCGAATGCTGGCCGAGGCCGCATTCGAGTGTCCGCCTCCTCCGAAATAGCTCGCGATCTTTCCCACGTTGACTTCGGGTATGCGGCTGCGGGCCACCAGGTAAATCCGGTCCTCCATGCGGGCCAGGGCGAAGATGACGTCGAGGTTGACGATGTCCTTGAGTTTGTGAACGAGAACGGCGAAATCCGCCACGTACCTGTCCACGGAAACCGTGGTCACGCAAACCTCGATCCCCTGGATGTTGAAGGTCCGGGCCGAAAGAAGCAGGTCGTTGAGCAGGTTCACCTGTTCGGCCGTGAGTTCCTGGGTGACCATGTCCGCCACCACGTTCAGGTCGGCGCCGCACCGGCGCAAGTAGGCCGCGGCTTCGAAGTCCTCGGGGGTGGTCGAGTTGAAGGTGAACGATCCCGTGTCCTCGAAAATCCCCAGGCTCATGATGGTGGCTTCTTCCGCCGTGACGGAAATCTCCCGCTCCCGGATGAGGTGGGTGAGGATGGTGACCGTGGCGCCCACGGGACGGATCACGGAAACATGACCCTCGATGTCGTCCTCGCTCGGGGGATGATGATCGTAGATGTGGATCTCGAGGTCCTTCTTTCCCAGGACTTCTTCGAACTTGCCGATGCGGGACAGCTGACGGGTGTCCACCAGGATGAGGCGGCGGACCTCCTGGAGGTCGATATCTCGCAAGCGTTTGAAATCATAGAGGTATACCGTTGACTTGACGAAAAACTCCCGGAGAGTCCGCTCCTGGGAACCCGGAAAGACCAGGAGGGCGCCGGGGTAGAGTTTCTTGGCTGCGATCATGGAAGCCATGGCATCGAAGTCCGCATTGATGTGAGTCGTGATCACTTCCATGGAGGTACCTCAGGGACGCGGGTGATGCTTTGCATGGATCTCCTTCAGTCGGGCCCGGGCCACGTGGGTGTAGATTTGGGTGGTGGAGATGTCCTTGTGTCCCAGCATGGCCTGCAGGGACCGAAGGTCGGCTCCGTTCTCGAGAAGATGGGTCGCGAAGGAATGCCGAAGGGTGTGGGGGGTCAGGTTTGCCCGAATTCCCGCCCGGATGGCGTACTGTTTGACCATCTTCCAGACGGACTGCCGGGAAAGCCGTCGGCCCCGGTGGTTGAGGAAGACCTCCGGAGCGAATCCCTTCCGGTGCTTGAGAAGCAGGGAGCGTCCCTGCAACAGGTAGGCCTTGAGGGCCTGGGCGGCGTATTCCCCCATGGGCACCAGGCGCTCCTTGTCTCCCTTGCCGCGAACCACCAGGTACCCGGCATCCAGGTGGAGCTGCCGCATCTCGAGATCGGTGACCTCGCTGACCCGCATTCCCGTGGCATACATCAATTCCAGGACAGCCTTGTCTCTCTGACCGTAGGGGAGCGCGGACGGCTGAGGCCCGGCCAGGAGGGACTCCACCTCCCGGAAGGAAAGGGCCCGGGGCAGGGTCGGTTTGAGCCGGGGCAGGGGCACCCGGGCCAGAGGGTTTCCGGGGATCTCCCCTCGGCTTTCCAGGTACTTGAAAAAGGACTTGACGGCTGCAAGACGGCGAACCGCACTGCGCCGGGACAGGCTCGATCCCATATATTCAAGATAGTCCGTCAGGTGCTGCCGGGTCACCTCGTCCCATCCCCGAATGCCCCGGTCTTGGAGATATCGACACACCTCGACGAGATCATGGCCATAAGCGGTGATGGTGTTGGCGCTCAATCCCCTTTCCACCGACAGGAACACCAGGAAGAGATCGAGTCCGCCTTCCATGGATCTCAACCGGCTTCCTTGGATCGGACCGTCGAGGTGTACGTCTGGAAATGGTAATCCACGAGGAGGGACGTGTGGACGTCGTCCCCCGAGCGCCGGGTGGAAACGATGTCGATGTGATGGGTCTTGCCCTCGTAGTCGGAAAAGGTCACTCGAGCTCCGTCGGGGAAACCTCCTCGCCGGTACCAGACCTCGGGGGGCAGGAGCCACGGTCTGCCGTACTGTTCCTCGAACCGGAAGTACTCGAGGGCATCCCGGGGGAACATGAGATACAGGCAGAGTTCCTCGTCCCTTGCCGGCCGCTTGAGCTCGAACTCGAGCTGGGCCCGGCGCTTGTCGAAGTCCTCGTTCTCGAGACGCTGAATCCCGGCTTCGTCCGCCAGGATCTGGTACCATCTCTTTCCGTCCGTGCGCTGGTGTTCCAGGACCTTCTGGAAGATCCACTCTTGGGGCTCGTAGAAGGGAAAGGGCCCGTAGCGGCCCAGGAGCAGGCGTTTGAGGTCGTCCGAAGGTTTTTCATAGCGCCCGTGGAGGACGTTGTTTACCGCAGTGGTCCAGAGGATCTGGCTGGCGGGAGTGACCGACCAGAGGTTGCCCAGTTCCCGGTTCACCTGGATGAGCTCCCCGAACACCTCGTGAATCCGCTCGAGAAGCCCCAGTTTTTCCGCCTGTTCGAAGGCGATGCTGGCCGCTCCGCCCGTGAGCTTGTGACGCTTGACCGTGGGGTCGAACCCCCGGTAGGGGCTCTCGAAAAGATCGTAGAGACGCCTTTCCCGGCGGAGGACGTCGGAGGCATCCACCAGGGGCTGGATCCGGAGGGTGGGGGAGCGCAACCCGTAGTCGTTCAGGATCTGGATAAGGCTCAGGGCCGGGGCCTGGCTGTAGATGCCCCCGTAACCGTGGTCGGCGACTTCCACGATCTTCACCCCTTCGAGCACCGCCGAGGTCATTCTCGCCAGGTCGTTGCCGTCGGTATTGTGACCGTGATAGGCCAGGAGCAGGTCGGGAAAGCGTTTTCGGATGGAGCCCACCAGGTCGGCGATGCGCTTGGGCGAGCCGACGGACGAGTGGTTCTTGATCCCCACGACCAGGTCTTCTCCCAGGGTCTGGAGGATTTCCTCGACCTTGCGCAAGTAGAAATCGTCCGTGTGACCCGTCCCCGTGTTGAAGCAGACGGAGGCGATGAGCAGCTTCCCGGCGTTTTTCACCTCCTCGGCCACCACTTCCATGTTCGGTACGTGGTTCATGCAGTCGTAGACCCGCCAGACGTCGATGTACCGGGAAAACAGCCGGACGGCGAACCGCAGGACGTTGTCCGGATAGGGACGGTAGCCGAAAAGACATCGCGCCCGAACACAAGCCTGGAGAAGGGTTCGCGGCATGGCTCTGCGAACCAGGCGCAGCTTCTCGAAGGGGTTGATCTGTTTGCGCATGAGGTCCATGTGAACGGTAACGCCCCCAGAGATCTCGAGGGCGAAATATCCCGTCTCGTCCCGGTAAGGTGCCACCTTCAGGCTGGTATGAGGAAGGATGCGGCCCTTGAAATCCGACTGGGAAACGTCCCGCTCGTTGTTGGTCATGAAGTAGCCCGGAGTGCCCTTCAGAAACTCCCGGATCTCCCGAGGGGTCATCTTTGGGGTGATGCGTTCGTCATTGGCCGACATAGGGTTGAACTCCCTTCCAATAGGCTCGTTTCGCCGCTTATGCGCAGCGCAAACGGAAAAACCGTCCGGGACCTTCCCCGTTCCGACGCCGCCCGGGTCGGACCGAGGGACTTCTTTGCCCGGGGCCCTTCCGCCATCCGTTGCGCAAGACCCGGGGAAAAGGGGACCGTCATGGTTCCGCGTACGGATTATATCCGTGGGCGTTGATCTCCGCAATGAGGGCCGCCAGCTTCTCCATGTCGGGGACGTCGTCCTGGTAGGACAGCAGTTGCGGATGGGTCTCGATATAGGAGGTGTCGAACCGCTGTTCGACGAAATCCGGGTCCTTGACGATCTGGCGATAAAAGGGGATGGTCGTCTTGACCCCGGCGATGGTGAACCCGTTGAGGGCCCGATCGAGCCGGTCCACCGCTTCCCTCCAGGTGAACCCGTAAACAGTCAGCTTCACCAGCATGGAATCGTAATATCGGGGGATCTCATATCCCTGGTAGACGGCTCCGTCCAGCCGGACCCCGTGGCCCCCCGTGGTTCGGTAGATCTGGATGACCCCCGGAGCGGCCATGAAGTTGTTTTTGGGGTCCTCGGCGGTGATTCGCAGTTCGATGGCCGTACCTCGAAAGGTGACGTCTTTCTGGGAAATGGACAGGGGCTCTCCTGCCGCGATGCGGATCTGCTCGCGCACAATGTCGATTCCCGTGATCATCTCCGTCACCGTGTGTTCCACCTGGATTCGAGTGTTCACCTCCAGGAAGTAAAATCGGTCGTTCTCGTCCAGGAGGAACTCGACGGTTCCCGCGTTGACGTAGCGGGAGGCGCGGGCCGCCCGGACGGCCATGCCGCAAATCTTGTCCAGCATAAGCTGGGGAAGCAGGGCGGGTGCAATTTCGATCATCTTCTGGTGACGGCGTTGGATGGAGCAGTTCCGGGTTCCCAGATGGACCACGTTCCCGTGATGATCCGCCAGGACCTGGACTTCCACGTGGCGTGGATTGAGCAGTCCCTTTTCCAGGTAGATCCGGTCGTTGCCGAAAGCCATCTGGGCCTCGGACCGGGCCGTTTTGAGCCCCTTGACCAGTTCGGACGGGTCCCTGGCCGTGCGAATGCCCCGTCCTCCGCCTCCGGCCACGGCCTTGATCATGACGGGAAAGCCGTACTCTTGGGCAAACTCGAGGGCCGACCGTTCCCCCGTCTCGTTGTTGGGAAGGACGTCCGTGCCGGGAACGACGGGGATCCCCGCATCGGTCATGATCCGCCGGGCAATGACCTTGCTGCCCATGTCGCTGATGACCTGGGGAGGGGGTCCCACGAACACCAGCCCGGCTTCGATGCACCGCATGGGAAAACTGGGATTCTCCGCAAGAAATCCATAGCCGGGATGAATGGCTTCGGCGCCGGATGCCAGGGCTGCCTGGATCATGCGCTCGATGTTCAGGTAGTCCTTTCGGGGCCCCGAGCCGATGCAGACGGCTTCGTCCGCTTTCATGATGTGCAGAGAGGTCTTATCCGTCTCCTCGTAGACGGCCACGGTCTTGATTCCGAGTTCCTGGGCCGCACGTATGATGCGGACGGCAATCTCCCCTCGGTTTGCCACCAGTAGCTTCTTGAACATAACGCCTCACGTTTTTGAATAGATTTGTTCTCGGACCTTTGCTGCCGATGCCGGATACGGGGTACTCCGAACTCTTAGCACAAGTGGGCGGGAAGCTTCAATGGCGGAGATGATGGGAACGGACGGGGGACAAGGGGAGGCCGCCGGGCAAGACGGGAACGGCGCTCCCGAAGAAGGAATTACAGGGAATTGCCCAGGAACACCCTTCGGGTTCGTCGCCTTCGATTCAGCCGGTTCAAGTATTCACGGTCCAGCAGATCGCACTGGAAAGGTTTGATGATGGCGTTCACCTCCCACTTGGGTCGATTCTCGTCCTGGATGAGGTCCTTGATGCTGTTCCAGCTGGCGGGACTGTAGAAATCGCACTCCTTGCCCCGATTGAAGAATTCGCAGTGCTGCCGGCTGACATATTTCTCGTACTTTTTGCAGTAGTGTATCTTCATCGATCCCTCCTTTTTCAGAGGTCCTATCGCATGACCAAGGGATGATGATGGACATCTGTACGGTACTGTACCCGGGAGGCCGGGGTTTGACAAGATCAAATCCATTGATTTCCAAGGGAATATCGGAAGTTTGTCCTATTTTTTGAGGGAAGAGTACCTCCGGGCCGGCCGGCCTTTCTTGTGTGAGATTTCCGTAAGTCTACGGCCTTGGTTTCGGGCAAGAGACCTGGTCTCCCGGTGTGCCGATGGGGTTGGGGTCCCGCTGTCGTCGCCCCCGGGAACCCCTCAACCCGGGCCTGGCAGACCCGGACACCCGCCGAAAATCCCGGGGCCGCCGTCCCGGAAGATCGTTCTACTCCCCCGATTTCTATGTGAAAACAACATCATGTTTTCCCTTTACATCCCCGGTGGAAACCGCTATATAGGATTCCGCCCGCAGGCCAGTAGCTCTAACGGTTAGAGCATCGGACTCCAAATCCGAGGGATGGGGGTTCGAATCCCTCCTGGCCTGCCAAGGAGAAAAATAAGGGTTACGGGGAACGGACCGTAACCCTTTTCTTATGTCTGTGCTCGTTTCGCAGGGGGGTCAAGTCTCCGGATGGCTCCATGCCATTGAGCCATCCGGAGACCTGACCCCTGCTCACGCAACGGATGCCCGGCGGCAACGCCCTTGGGACGGACGCCACGGAGACGGCCTGGGCGGCAAATCCCGCAAAGGCTTGCACGGAGCTCTTGACCTGGCCGTTGAACTGCTGCAAGGTGCCGTTATAGGCGCGGGTCGCCCGGTTCACGCGGGACATGGCTACGCTGACGACGGCAGATGCGGCGTCCCGGGCCTTCAGGACGATTTCCACCGTATTGGCATTCACGAGGAGGTCTCCATGTTTTTTCTCCTGCTATTCAATGCCCTGTTCTGGGGCATCCCGGCATTGATCGTCCTGATAAACATTTGGAGTCCCGTCGCGACCGAACTCGCGATCCTGCTCCTGGGCCTTGCCGTGCTCGCCCGGATGGGAAAACGGGTATAGGGGGGCGGCCGGCCGGTCGCCCAAACCCACCAACCAGTCCTCTGCCGGAGGTTTCCATGTTCATCCTGTTCGATGTTCGGGTCCCGGCATTGCTGATTGCCCTGTGTGCCATGGGCATGTTCGGGGTCCGCTAGGACGAGGCCCAGGCCGTTGGGCAGGGGGATACCCTACGACCTTCTTCCAGGTCTATGTGGAGCGGTTTCGCTCCTTCCTGCGCGCCGCCGGCATCTCGGAAGCCGACGAGGTTGTCCTGGTCACAAGAGTCAATCTCTCGGTGGGTTCCGTGGCGTATTCGGACGAAATGTGGAAGGTTCTAAAGGCACAGAGACAATCGCTAAGAGTGAGTGGGCACTTCGGGAAATACCTGGATGAGGATGATTTTGGGAATATCTCGTTTTCCGGGGTATCAACGCCCGGCCTCCTTGAAGCATCAAGAAGTGGAATTTATCCTCATCGGCACAGGCACGGTGCAACGGAAGGAAGATTCACCCACACGTTCCGAACAAGGGAGTGAAATGCACCCTCATGGGGACAGGTGTGGTGCGGCCGGAAGAGCATCGGGCCACACGGGTCCGTACGGCCGTCCCTTGTGGCGCCGTCGGCCCCTCGAGAATCCGTCCCGCTACCTGCGGGAGCTCGGTCCTTCCCGGAGACGTTCCATGAAGGCGTCCGGCTGGGGACCCCGTGATCCTTTGCGGACTTCCTCCCCTTTGCCGCAAGGGATCGTACTTCCAAGGCAAATTCCATCGATTCATCGTTTGACGAGGCGCCCGGAGAGCCCCCAGCGCCGCACCTCACAGACCGGCAAACGTGCTTCTACGCCCGAGGTCCGTTCCATGCCCGGGTTTTGGGGGGTTTT
>JARKQW010000431.1 GCA_029974695.1 Syntrophobacteraceae bacterium
GAAACGATCGATGATGGGATCGAGGACGGCAGGACTCTGAAGGATCTGGACGTACAGATCGCTCACCGAGACCGGCCCCGCACCCCCGCCGCCCAGAACCATCCCCGCAATGCCCCCCAACTGGCCCAGCATCTGGGCCGCCGCCGAAGCGCCGCTTTGCTGGGGAGGCATGAGCTGGGATATGCCCTGGTACATGGGGGACATGACCATGCAAAGCACAAAACTGAGAACCGCGACCCCCAACCCGCCACCCAGAATGAACTTTTTGCGTTTGAGGAGTACCACGAAGAAATCCAGAAGGTTGATTTCGTCCTTTGCCCCCGCCGTCGACTGGTAAGCCATAAGCATTCCTCAAGGATGTCTCATCGAATGAATCGGGATTCGGACTCCTCCCCCGTACACCCACGGGGGCGGTCCCACCTGTTTTCCCAAGAGTCCCTCACAGGCCCGTGCGTTTGAAGAGGGTCTTCACGGTCTTGAAGATGGTCAGGGCATCGAGGAGCAGGGACATGTTGCGAATGTAGAACAGCTCGTATTGAAATTTCTCCAGGTGCCCTTCATTGGTCCCCGCGTAGTCGTGACTGACCTGGGCCCACCCGGTGAGGCCCGGCTTGATGCAGAAGCGCAGTTCATAAAAAGGGATTTCCTTGGCCAGCTTGGCGGCAAAATGCTCTCGGATGGGCCTCGGGCCGACAAAAGTCATGTCGCCCTTGAGCACATTCCACAACTGCGGCAGCTCGTCCAACCGGGCCTTGCGCAGGATGCGCCCGACCCGGGTAATTCTGGGGTCGTTCTCGGTGGCCCACATGGGACCGTACCGACTTTCCGCATCGTGGATCATGGTTCGGAATTTGTAGCACTTGAACGGCTTGCGCAGATGCCCCAACCGCTCCATGACAAAGAATACCGGCCCCTCGCTGTCCAGCTTGATGAAAATCGGGATGATCAGGAACAGGGGAGCCGTCAAGGCCAGAAAAAAGATGGAGAGCACCATGTCCATGACCCGCTTCACCCGGAGGTAACCGACGCTGAGAGATCCCTGGAGTTCCGGGCTCTTCAAGAGCCACTGACCGTCGATATACGTCAGGGGGACCCTGCCGGTCATGTTCTCGTAGAGAATCGAGAGGTCGTGCACGGCCTTTCCTTCGAACTTGAGGCGGAGGATTTCACGAACTTCCTCGTTGGAGAAATATCCGTTGGTGGAATCGAACGCCAGTGCATCGAACTCTTTGTTTTGGAGGAGCTCGCCGAGGTTGCGGTGGGTGGTGACCGAACGGGGCTGCAGGCAGGCTCCGGGGTTCTTGGAATCCGTCACGCAGATACTGCTCACCCTGATCCCGCTGTTGGTCTCCCTCGAGAGATCCTCGATAAACCCGGAGATGATCTGCCCGTGTCCCACCACGGCCAGCCGGGTGGGAGGCGACTTGCGAAGCAGGAGGCTCCAGGCGATCACCCGCCACAGGGTAACCAGCAGCAGGGCCAGGACCACCTGAAAAACCAGGGCCTCACGACCGAAGAAGTATTTGGGAGTAAAAAACAGCAGACCCGACACCACGCATCCTGCCAGGAACATACTGCCCCAAAGTTTGAGGAGGTTTCGAGGAAGGTCCCAATGGCGATCCAGATCGTAGTGGTCCATCAGGTGCAGGGTCGTGAGGTAGACGGGAACCACGAGGAAGTGAAGGGGATGAAGTTTGGAGAAGAGCAGGTCGAAGGCAAAGGTGGAATGCTCACTGACGATCTTCATCGAGTACCCGAAGAACACCGACAGTCCCAAAGCCAAGCAGTCCCCAAGCAGGAGCAGGATCTGGTTCCTTCGCGGGTAGGTGAATAGGTAATCTTTCATGGTACCATTCTTCGGTAGGTCCGGGTTTGCGGGCCCCGGAGCGCGTCCTCGTGCCGACAACAACGCCCGGTGCCTCCCCGGGCGGTTCCGGACCCGGCCTCGAGATGCCGGGGGAAAGCCCTCCGCATGGGAGTTGCCCGAACCGATCTTCCCCTCGGCGAGAGCCGGAATCCGGGCCTATCCCGCGACTCCCGGCACCCCTTCGGCTCTGGAATTCGCCCGGGGAACGATCTGTTTCATGCGCAATTCGGGGAGCACCTTCGTCAGCGTGGCGCCGTACCGAGTGTTCGCCCGCACCCATGGATCGAGGACCACGCCCGTGAAGGACCGCCGCCTCAGAAACCTCCGAGGTAGTCGAAACGTTTCATCAAGGGCCAACCCAAGCCGAGAGCCAAAGCCTTTTCCAGGGGCTTTAGCTCCTTTTTCCAACGAAAATCGGGCCGGATGGCGACGGTCGCATCGAACCGATTCCGATTTCCGGCCAACTGATGTCTCTCGAACCGTCCTTGGAGGAAGACCGGATCCGAAAGACCGTCCGGCGGCTCCAGCCCCAGGAAATCCCGGACTCGGTCCAACACCGCAGGCGCGGACAGGACAAAATCTTCATACCGGACCAGCAGGTAGCGTCCCCGGGGCAGGGTTTTCTTCAAGGATGCGGCGCGCATATTAGCATAAGTCCAACCGATGATGGCCCGAAAAAAGTTCAGCAGGTTCCAGCCGCCCTTTCCGTTGCGCTCGAGGTTGCGATTCAATCCTTTTCGCATGGAAAAGGCGACCCCGCGCACGTCCCGTACCAGGTGCAGCACACGAACCTCGGACTCGGGAAACAGCCGATGCAGCATGCCAGGACGGTTACAGTGGCCGTACGCGGTCTTGGAGGAATCCACCAGCACTCGGACGAGCGAATCCAGTTGTTCGGTCAGGGCCGAAAAGAGTCTCCGGGTGATCCGTTCGTAGGTTCGAAGATCGTCGGTGCTGGGTCTCCCCGTCTTGGTCCTCGATCCCTCGACCCTGCGCATCAGCTTTCGGAGGCTGCCCGGCGGAGGCGAGTCCGGAAGCACCCTCTGCAAAACCCTTCCCCACAACGGGCAACTCTGCACCGGCTCCCCACACGAACATAGAATGGAAGGGTCCTGGACCATCTCCCAAAAGCGGCTCATCTCCCCCGTTGGAAACACACGGGGATCGGTTCCCAGCATCGCTTCCAATATGGTGGATCCGCTTCTGCCGTAGCCTGCGATGTACAATAACGGAATCATGGGCGGGAAACCCGAACTCCTTTCCCGGTCTTGACCGAAGGGGCGCCTCCGGGGACAATTGACCTTCGTCAATCCGTTCCAGGAATAGCCTGGGACGGATAGCCCTTCTTTCGCAACAGGTCGCAATAGGTCCGAAACGTGATGTCGATCACACGACCGATTTCGAACCTGTCTTCCGCCAGCTTTCGCGCAGCCTGCCCGAAGCGGTCTCGAAGCTCCGGGTCCTCGATGAGGGTTTGAATGGCCCGGGTCAGCTGCACGGGATCTTTGGGAGGCACCAGGAGTCCCGTCTTCCGGTCCTGTACCGCATCCCTGCACCCGGGCATATCGGTGGTGACCACGGGCTTTCCCATGGCCGCCGCCTCGAGGAGCACCCGGGGCACCCCTTCCCGGTAGTGGGACGGAAGGGTCACGATGTCCGAGAGGGCCAACAACTCCCGGACATCCGGACGCCTGCCCAGGTAGGAGACGATCCCTTCCCGGTTCCATTCTTCAAGCCGCTCCAGGGGAATCCCCGACGGGTTCTCCAGGTCGTGGGGCCCTACCAAAACAAAACGGACCATGGAATTCCGGTTCCGGATCTCCCGGGCCGCAGCCACGAACAGGCCGATGCCTTTGTCGTACAACATCCGGGAAATCAGGGTCACCACGGTGGCCTCCCGGCCGATCCCCAGTTCTTTTCGCAACCGATCGAGCTTGGCCGGATCCACCCGCTTGCTGGAGAAATAATCCGTATCCACCCCGGACCCCGGCACCAGCCCGGCCTTGGATCCCGGGATCATCCCCTGTTGCAGGAAGCCCTTCCGATCATCGTCGTTCTGGAAAAAAATGAGATCCGACAAGGCCCCCACGAGCCGGTAGAGGGGATTGACCATAAGGACCCGGAGCAGCTTCGCTCCCCAGCCCTCCATAGAAAAGAGACTCCCCCTGCCCGCAATGGTGTGAACCACGATGGGAACCCCCAAAGGACGGGCCATCAAACCACCCAAAATCGTGGGTTTAATGGAGAAAAAATGGACGATGTCGGGTTGCTCCTCGAGAAGAAGCGTGCGGATCTCTTTGACCAGGCGAATATCCGACATGGGATGAACGCTTTTGCGATAATGGCGCAATTCGACCAGTCGATCCAGGCCCCGGACCTTGGACCAGAAGGCCCCTTTGGCCGCCGCCGCCGAAACTTCGAAATTCCTTTCCCGGAGCGCCTGCAGCACGGCCAGTCTAAAATTGTAGAGTCCCCAGTCGGTGTTGGTGACGTAAAGAACCTTGATTTTGGCGTTTCGTAACAAATTCCCGTCCCGTCGATGAAAGGTGGGCGGCGGCCTCCGCCTCGGAGAATCCGGTTTTTCCCCCGGCCCGGCCAGCCGCCCCGAAAAACCGGGTCCCGACGTTTACCGGTCAGGCATCCTGAATACTCGACACAGAAGAGGCCTGTCTATTCCGTTTCTTGCCGTCTGTCCACCCTATTCTTGGGCGGAACTTCACGGACGCCCCCCCCAGGTGCCTGAAGCCTCCCCAATTCTCTTCATCAGTGCTTCCCGGGGACCGACCGGGTCTTGAGACCCGCCGTGCTTTTCCTTCATGACATAGGTGCGGCGAAAATCCTCGAGCATTTTTTGGGTCGCCGTGTCCCGGCTCTTTTCGGCCAGGGACTCGACCTGCTTGAGAATGGCGGCATCCTCCATTCCTTCCCGGAACATCTCCAGTCGAAGGGAAGGATAGACGTTCTGCCCCTGGTGCTCCGGGTAGAGGAACGTGCCGCGATACATCCTCGATGATTGCTTCCACGGGTCTTCATCCCAGTAGTTCATGGAAAAGAACAGGTATCCGTCCAACCGGTACCGCCAGATCAGCCATCCGATAATGCGCATTCCCTTGAGGGGCTCGTCGATTCCCGAAGCCTTGTTGCAGTAGATCCAAACCTGGGAGCCTTTCCTTTGTGCCCGACTCACCTGCTTTTCGTCAAACCAGCGGGGATTCACAATGTAGACGTCGGCGATATCGAGCAGTGCGTCGTCGGGCTGTTCCGTAAGCTCCAGGCTGAATTCCGGAAATACCTTCCGGGCGGCCTTGTAGAGAAGGACCACCTCCGGATATTGGGAAGGCTTGGGCTCATCCCAGAGCCGCATGCTGAGCTTTCCCTTCCAGCGGGGGTTTTCCGCGATTGCCTGCATGTTCTTGCGATGCTGGGCGAGGGACGCCATGATCGCCTCTTCGCTCACGGGTCGGTACACGTCCGCCAGGGACTTTCGCTTGGTGAAGAACTGCCCGGCGGGGATCCGCATCTTTTCGACCCCGAGGTCGTCAAGGCAAAAACGAACCATCTCCAGGTAGCGGGCAAAGGTGTCCCGTCCCTTGTCCAGGGTGAGGTCCGTTTTTCCGCTCCCCCCCAGCCCCGCAAAGGACCGTACGGCATAGTCCCGGACCAGGAGGGCGGTCATGTTTTTGAAAATCTGCTGTCGTTCCTCCGCGGCCACCTTTCGCGGATAGGTGTCGAAGAGCGGCCGAATGGTCGCCTGAACAAAAGGAATTGCGGCCGGATCCAGGACGAAGGGCAGAACCTCGTAGGGAACGCGGAATTCCTTTTCCTCTTTGGCCCCCCGTAGCCTGAGGGCCACCTCCCCCCTCGCCGGTGCGGCCCCCCTCGAGGCCTCGATCTTCACGTACAGATGGATCAGTCCCGACGAGGCACGAACCTTGGCGCCCGGAGCCGCCGGGACCAGGGGATCGCCGAACCCGCCCGTACCGGGTAGGTTCAAGGTCCTGACCTCGTAAACCCTCAGGCGGAGGCCTTGGCCGAATTCCTGGGAGAACAGCAGGGCGAGCTCGGGGTCCGACGTCCGCACGGCCAGGATCATGCCTTCGGCTTCCCCCTGCACCAGCACCAGGGGTCGAGGCTTGGCCTCCGTCGACCATGGCGGCGCGGAGGACTGAATCCGGGGCTTCTCTTCCAGCGGCCGGGCCACGATCTCGGCAAGAACGCTGCAAGCCATTGCCAGGCTCAGCCCCATGGCCGCCACCCCCACACCCACCAAACGACGCATCGAGGATCTACACCGGAGCATCTGCAGCCACCAGCCTTTCCGCCCGGGACGGGGACTCGATTTCCTGGGACCTCTCCCGGATGACTTCCCTGGTTACCGCGAACCACAGAGCCAGGAAAACCCAATAGAGCCTGGTTCGCATGCCGTTGTGACCCACGTTGTACAGCATAATGGCAAAGAGGATTCCCAGGTAGTACAGGTCCTCGTACCGGCGCATGAATCTCAGGTAGGGAACGGCGACGGCACTCAAGAAGAAGAGGTAGATGGCGACGCCGATCATCCCGTAGCACAACAGCATGTCCGCAAAGGCGTTGTGCACCTCGATCACCTTGGGATTGCTGGAGACTCCGCCCGACCCGAACATGGCGGCGTATTCGCTGGCAAGAGACTGAAAAAATCGGGTGCCGACCCGTTTGGACATGGCGGCTTCCGTGTCCGTCATCATCAACCTCTGAACGACCAGGATGTCCACTTGGGGCAGATCGTTTCGAAAAATGACCCCGGCCGGGAGCAAAAGGACGATCAACAGGGTTCCGGCGATCACCACTTTCCGCCTCAGCTTCCAGAAGATGAGGCAATCGAGCACCCCGATACAGATCAACCCGGCCCGGGATGCGGACAGGAACACGAAAGCGTGGCTCATGACCCACACGGCCACGGCCACAAACCCGGTGCCGATTCGCTGCCAACGGGTGAACTCGAACCTGCGCGAGTAAAGTCGAATCAGGAAGAAAATGGCGAGAATCAAGATGGCGAAGTAGGCCAGCTGGTTGGGGTTATTGAAGGATAGGGCCGTCCGCATGCTGACGCCCCCTACCCCTTCGGTATCCGTCGTGTCGTAGGAACCGGTGACCAGGAAGGGAGGAATGAGGGAGAGAAACAGCCCGGCATAAATACACAGGACCCCCTTCTTCTTGAGGATGAGGCGCTGGAGCAGGACCACAAAGGCGGCGAACATGAATACGATGAATACCAGCTGGATGGCCGACTTCATGTAAAACAGGTCGCTTCGTCCCACAAAGTAGACGATGTTGATCAAAACGGTCCAAGAGACGTAAACCGCCAGCAGCATGACAATCAGACGGCTGCGGTCGTACAGTTCCCTGTTCAGGACCAAGGAGGCGAGCACCATGCCGAAGATGATGGGGATGTCCACCAGCTGAAACCCTCCGGACGGTAGGACGTAAACCGGAACGGTCAGGAAGAACAGCAGGATGATGCCGTGAAGGATCTTTTCGGAGAAGCCCAATCGTTGCTGGTCAATCATGGCTAGTGGGATCCCACCCTTCTGAAGTATCGAGAAATTCTCTTCCACACGATATCGTCTTCCTCCGCCATGCATTGGCCGGTGAGGAAGAAGGCGGCAAACAGCACCAGGATGACGGCGGTCTTGATGAGAAGCGAGACCACGAACTGGGCGGGAAGATGCATCTGGTAGTACAAGAACAAGACCAGGACCGAAACGGCGGCGGGGACCATGTACTTGAGTACCTCCCGGGTGAAGGGATGCATTCTGTACAAAAGGACGATCTGGCCCAGGCGAAGAAGATTGATGGCAACGATGGCGGACGAACTGGCTATGGCCGCCCCGATCGCTCCGTAACGGGGAATGAGAAGGTAGTTCAGGGAGAGGTTCAGGCCCGCCATGCAGAGGGAATTGAACAGCTCGAGCTTCTGTCGCCGGGTCATGGTCAGGGTGACGCCCACTCCTCCCGTCATACAGGAAACCAGGTGGCCGAAGGCCAGAATGGACAGCGCCGTCGTGGCACTGGATTCGGCGTAGTCCTTGCCGAAGATCATCAGAATCTCCCGGCCGGAAAAGAGCAGCAGGATGAAAATGGGCACGGTTGCGAAACAGAGCCAACGGGTGGTGGTCTTGAAAATCCCCGCCAGACGCGCCATCTCGCTCCTCTGGTAAAGATCGGCGGCCACGGGGGCATAGATGGAATTGGTGGCGATGAGAAACACGCTCATCACCGATGAAATCTGGGCTGCCGCCCGATAGATCCCCACGTCCCTCGCGGAACTCAGGTACCCCAGCATGAGAATGTCGGCCGAAGAGAGAAGAAAGTGCAGAAATCCCACAAAGAGTAAGGGAACGGAGTAGGAAACCAGGGACCCGATTTCGTAGATCGCGGGCAGGTGTTTTCGAAATAAGTCGGGGAAAAGCTTCCTGCAGTAGTAGACCCCGGTCAGCAGAGCGCCCAGGTTGGACAGAATGAACGCATAGACGGCTCCCAGCAGGCCGAAGCCGGTGAGATAGAAGGCAATGAATAGAACCAGGTTCAAGGCCGGCTGCATGATCTCCCGGGAAATCATCGTGTACTTGGTGGTGTGAAATCCCTGCAGGAGCGAAGAAACCACCATGGTGCCGGCGGTGAAGGGAACGGCAAAGGCAAAAGACTGGAGGACAGGGGCCAGTTCCGGCTTCCCGAAGACGCTCCCGGCCATGAAGTCGGAAAGAAAAAAGACCGGGAAACCCACAAAACAGCCGCCAACCAGGGACAGGGTCGTCGCCGAGATCAAGACCCCTTTGAGCTTTGGCAGGTCGTGGTCCTTGTGGATGGAGACGAACCTCATGCCTCCCATGTTGAGGCCCATCCGGGCAAAAATCTCGCAGATCTTCACTGCGGCGAGCCCCAGGCTGTAGAGGCCGAATTCCTCGACTCCCAGGAGCCGGGCAATGAGGATCTGGCTGAGGAAAAAGATGCTCTTGCCAAAAGCCGTACCCACCAGGGTGGCTCCCGTACCCTTGGCCACCTTATGGATGTCCCGGCTCGCACCCTTTTCCCCCGCCGACTCCGGGGGGGCTGCATCCGATTGAGTGTGGGTCATCGCCCTCGATCCTGGGAAACGGGATTCCTCCAGACGGAAAGGTCCTTGCGCAGGAGGCCTTCCAATGCCGCCATGTCGGCGTCGTACCTTTCCAGCAGCTCCCTTCGAACTTCCGGGCTCATCCGGGGGAGCTCGCCTGCATTCCCGAAGATACCGCGCAGCCCCAGGGCCTTGGCTGCGTTGATCACCCAATCGAGGTCGCTTCTTCGAAGGAATTCCCCCCAGTTGCGAACCACGGACCCGACCTTCCCGAATCGGGATCGGTAGGAGGGATTGACCTTCCGACCCACGAGGTTCGAATCGAAGCCCCCGGGTTGGATTCCCAGGAAATTTGCCAGTTCACCCAGAGCCCCGGCCGGGTCTTTCATGACCTCCTCGAAGATCAGCACCAGGAAGTTTT